>JBOHBY010000272.1:0-3483 GCA_050698635.1 Spirillospora sp. | reverse complement strand
ATCTGGGTGAACAGCTGCTCGGGGCGAGCTGGCCGGGCCAGGATCCGCACCTGGTCTTCGACGACATGACCGATCGGGCCGAGATTCGGCGAGGCGAACGTCGCGGTGCTGGTGCTGTGGGTCTTGCGCGCCCACCGCGCCGCGTGGACCTCATCGTTGAAGACGACCAGCGCCCCCAGCTCACGCGCCGCGGGTGAGATCGCCACTCGCACGGCCGCCAGCAGGTTCGCCGGACCGTCCGCGCCCGGCGTGTCCGGATTGCGCATCGCGCCCGTCACCACGACCGGACGCTCCGACCCGCACAGCAGGTCGAGCGCGAACGCGGTCTCTTCCAGCGTGTCGGTGCCCTGCACGACGACAACGCCGTCCACACCGCCCGTGAGCAGCTCGCGGGCGCGCGCGGCGACGGTGGCGATGTCGCCGAGCCGCAACTCGGCCCCGGGGACCGGGCGCATGACGTCGAAGCCGATCCCGGCGACGGACGCCAGCTCGGGCACCCCGGCCACCAGCGCGCGTGCGTCGAGCGCGGGCCGCACGCCGCTCCCCCGCCTCCGCCCGGTCATCGCGATCGTGCCGCCGAGCGCGAGCACGTGGATCCTGCCTGACGTCATGGCGGGCACCTCCTGCGGATCGTGGCCGCGTCCCGGCCGCCCCTTGACGGCCGCCGCGCACCTGGTTAGCTTTTAGGTATCAAGATACATAAATTCGTACATGAATGGAGGCGAAGGTGGTCTGCTGGCCGTTGCCCGTGATCCACGAGATGAGCGAACGACAGGAGGACTTCGTCCCGCCGAACCTCAGCCCGCGCGGACTGCGCCTGTTGCCTGAGATGCTGGCCGACGGCGTGTACGCGCTGATGGCCAACCGGATCCCCAAGGACAACAACGGGCTGATCGTCGGCGACCGCGCCGCGATGGTGGTCGACTCCGGCATCACCCCCGGCGTCGCCCGCTACCTCCAGGAGGTCGTCGCCGAGCTCACCGACAAACCCGTCCGGTACCTGGCCAACACCACCTTCCACGGCGACCACACGTTCGGGAACTCCGCGTTCGGCGACGACGTCACGCTCGTCTCGTCCCGGCTCAACAAGGCGTCCATGGCGTCGATCTCGCTGGAGCACGAGAAGGAGCTGCGGCTCAGCAGCATGTACGGCGACGACGGCCTGGACGACGTCGTCACCTGGCGGCGGCCCGACCTCGTCTTCGACCGGTTCTGCGAGATCGACCTCGGCGGACGCGTCGTCCACCTGTGGCACTTCGGGCCCGGCAACGGATCGGGCGACACCGTCGTGCACGTCCCGGACGCGAAGGTGGCGTGGGTCGGCAACTTCCTGCGCCACCACGGCATCCCGCCGATGCTGCTCGCGGGCGACCCGGTCGGCTACGGCCGCTCGATCCAGTCGCTGAAGGCCGCGATCAGGGTGGACACGCTCGTCCCCGGGCACGGACCGCTCGCCGCCGCCGAGCCCGGCATCAGCTGGCACCTGCACTACCTGCGGCACGTGGCGTCCTCGGTCGCGCGGCTGCGCGACGCGGGCGCGAGCGTGGAGAAGGTGCTCGACGAGGTCGTGCTGGACGACCCGCTGCCGCTGTCGGACGTCGTCCCCGGAGCGGGCCCCGAGGAGGCGGACCGGTTCGCCGCGCTCGTCCGGTCCAACCACCGGCTGAACGTCCTGCTCACCTACCGCTGGCTCGCGGGCACGTCCGCCATCGGCCAGGGGGGCTGACATGCGGATCGAGAACACCTTCACCGTGCCCGTACCGGTGGACGAGGCGTGGGCCGTCCTGCTCGACGTCGAGCGCGTCGCGCCCTGCATGCCCGGCGCGACGCTCGAATCGGTGGACGGCGACGTCTTCACCGGCCGGGTCAGGGCGAAGGTCGGGCCGGTCACCCTCACCTACAAGGGACGGGCCGAGTTCACCTCCCGCGACCCGGCGACGCGCACGGCGACGCTCGCCGCCAGGGGCAAGGACGCCCGCGGCGCCGGCACCGCCGCCGCCACGGTCACGATGCGGCTCACCGCCGAGGACGCCACCGGCGACGCGGCGACCCGCGTCGAGGTGCTCACCGACCTCGACATCACCGGGAAGCCCGCGCAGCTCGGCCGCGGCGTCATCACCGACGTCGGCAACAAGATCATCGGCCAGTTCGCCGACGCCCTGGCCGACCAACTCGCCGCCGAACACCCGGCGCGGCCCGAGCCCGCACAACGCGCTGACGACTCGATCGACGTGCTCGGGCTCGCGGGCGGGTCGCTGCTGCGGCGCGTCCTCGCGGCCCTCGCGCGCCCGTTCCGCCGCCGCACCGCAGAGGAGAGGAGCACCCCATGACCTCAGGAACGACGGTCACCGAAGTGCGGACGGACTTCCTGTCCATCCCGCTCGACAGGCCGCTCGTCACCGCCGCCTTCCCCATTCCCGCGATCGACACCGCGCTGGTGCGGGTACGGACGCGCGACGGGCACGAGGGCGTCGCGTGGAGCTTCGCGTTCGGGCGGGGCCGCGTCGCGTCCCTCGTCCGGTTCGTCGAGGACCTCGGCGAGACGCTGGTCGGCGGCGACGCCCTCGACCGCGAGGCGCACTGGGGGCGGATGGCGGGCGCGTCCGGGTTCATCGGCCGCCGCGGCGTCGCCGCCCTCGCGATGTCCGCGCTGGACACCGCCTGCTGGGACGTCGCGGGCCAGGCCGCAGGACTGCCCGTGCACCGCCTCCTCGGCGGGTTCCGCACCAGGATCGAGACCTACGCCAGCCAGGGGCTCTGGCTCGACCGGACGGTCGACGAGCTGGCCGCCGAGGCGCGCGACCTGGTCGACCAGGGGTTCCACGCGGTCAAGATGCGGGCCGGGCTCCCGGACCCGTACGAGGACGTCCTGCGCGTCCGGGCGGTGCGCGAGGCCATCGGCCTGGACGTGAAGCTGATGGTGGACGCCAACCAGGCCTGGGACCTCAAACGGACGCTCCGCATGGCCGCGCTGTTCGAGGAGCACGACGTCTTCTGGCTGGAGGAGCCCATCCCCCACGGCCGGGTCGACGACTACACGGCCGCCGCCGCCCAGACGCCGATGCCGCTCTGCACCGGCGAGTCCAACTACTTCAAGGACGAGCTGCTGACGCTCGCCCGCGCGCGGGCCGCCGACTACGTCATGCCGGACCTGATGCGCATGGGCGGCGTCACCGAGTGGATGAAGGCCGCGCACGTCTGCGAGGCGTACGGGCTGCCCGTCACACCGCACCTGTTCATGGAGCACTCGGCGCACCTGGCCTGCGCCGCGCCGAACGCGGTGTGGCAGGAGTACCAGCCTTGGTGGCAGCCGATCATGGAGGAGCCGATCACGGTGGCGGACGGGCACATCGAGCTGCCGGACACGCCTGGATTCGGCATCCGGCTGTCGGAGCCCGCCGTCGCGAAGTACCGGATCTGAGGGACGTCCCGTGGCCTTCCTCGACCTGGTGATCACCGGCGGCACCGTCGTCACCGCCGCGG
>JBOHBY010000271.1:0-4756 GCA_050698635.1 Spirillospora sp. | reverse complement strand
TGGCGCGTAGGTGCGGGAAGACGCCGTCCTCCATACCGGTCAGGAAGACGACGGGGAATTCCAGGCCCTTGGCGGTGTGCAGCGTCATGAGTGTGACGACGCCGCCTTCGGTCTCCGCTGGCTGTTCGCCGGGCGGGACCGGCCCGCCCTTCGCGCCGCCGGGAATGGAGTCGGCGTCGGCGACGAGGGCCACCTGCTCTAGGAATTCGGGGAGGCGGCCTTCGGCGGGCTCGCCGTCCAGGCGTTCCTCGAATTCGCGGGCCACGGCTTCGAGTTCGTGGAGGTTCTCGACGCGGGTCTCGTCCTGCGGGTCTTTGGATGCCTGTAGTTCGGCGAGGTATCCGCTCGATTTGAGGATCTCGGCGACGAGGTCGGCGGGGGTGAGAGTCTCGGCGGCGGCACGCAGTTCGTCCAGCAGGACGACGAAGTCGCGGACGGCGTTGATCGAGCGGGTCGCCATTCCTGGCACGTCCTCGGGCACCCGCAGCGCCTGCCAGAACGAGATCCGCTCGCGGGACGCGTACGCCTCGACGCACGCCTCGGCGCGGTCGCCGATGCCGCGTTTCGGGACGTTCAGGATGCGGCGCAGGGAGACGGCGTCCTCGGGGTTGGCCAGGCAGCGCAGGTAGGCGAGCGCGTCGCGGATCTCCTTGCGCTCGTAGAACCGGACGCCGCCGACGACCTTGTACGGCAGCCCGACGCGGATGAAGACCTCTTCGAAAACACGGGACTGCGCGTTGGTGCGGTAGAAGACGGCGACGTCGGCGGGACGCGCGTCGCCTTCGTCGCTGAGGCGGTCGACCTCGCGGGCGACGAACGCGGCCTCGTCGTGTTCGTTGTCGGCCACATAGCCGATGATCTTGTGGCCTTCGCCCTGGTCGGACCAGAGCTTCTTCGGCTTGCGGTCGGCGTTGCGCTCGATGACGGCGTTGGCGGCCGACAGGATCGTCTGCGTCGAGCGGTAGTTCTGTTCCAGCAGGATCGTCGTGGCGTCCGGGTAGTCGCGCTCGAACTCCAGGATGTTGCGGATGGTCGCGCCGCGGAAGGCGTAGATCGACTGGTCGGCGTCGCCGACGACGCACAGTTCGGCGGCGCCGATCCCCTCCACCGGGGCGGTCAGCTCGCGGACGAGTTCGTACTGCGCGTGGTTGGTGTCCTGGTACTCGTCCACGAGGACGTGCCGGAACCTGCGCCGGTAGTGCTCGGCGGCCTCGGGGAAGACCTGCAGCAGGTTGACCGTCATCATGATCAGGTCGTCGAAGTCCATGGCACCGGCCTGCTGGAGCCGTGCCTGGTACATCTCGTACGCCTCGGCGAGCGTCTGCTCCATGTGCGTGGACGCGCGCGCTTTGAACGTCTCGTAGTCGATCAGCTCGTTCTTCAGGTTGGAGACCTGCGCGCTGAACGACTTCGGCGGGTACCGCTTCGGATCGAGGTCGAGCTCGCGGCAGACGAGCGCCATGAGGCGGTTCGCGTCGGCCTGGTCGTAGATCGAGAAGCTGGTCGGGAAGCCCAGCCGTTTGGCCTCGCGGCGCAGGATCCGCACGCACGCCGAGTGGAACGTCATCACCCACATGGCGCGCGAACGGGGGCCGACCAGCGCGTCCACCCGTTCCTTCATCTCGGCCGCGGCCTTGTTGGTGAAGGTGATCGCGAGGATCTGGCCGGGGTGGACGTCCCGCTCGCCGAGCAGGTGGGCGATGCGGTGGGTGAGCACCCGCGTCTTGCCGGACCCGGCGCCCGCGACGATCAGCAGCGGGCCGCCGGAGTGCACGACGGCGTCACGCTGCTCCGGGTTGAGGCCATCGAGCAAGGGGTTGGCTTCGGTCTTCGACATCACGTGCGAGTCTACGGCGCCGGACCGACGATTTCGGCGCGTCCACGAACCTGTGCCGCCTCCACGCCCCACCGCCTTGCCACCCGGCTGGCAACATGTGGACGCCCCACGGCTGCATGTGGACAGATGGCAGGCCTTTTGGGTTCCGTGTGTTGACTCGATCTCCTGACCAGCGCAGCGTTTGGCTGGACGGGCGGACACGACTCGCCGAACCGATCCCCGACCGCACCGATCTGCCCGACTCAAGCCCCCGGGCGCGGTCAGGACGGGTTACGCGCCGTGCAGAGAGCGCCGCTTCGAGCGGGTACGGCGAACGCCAGTGCGAAGCAGGGTTCGTGTAGGCGTGTCCGCCCCCAGGAGCGCTGGGTCAGCAGGGACTCGCGCACCGTGAAGGGGAGGTGGCTTCAATGAAGATCCACCAGCAGGACTTCCAAGAACGCGGGGACGCCGTGACGACGCAGGTCGGGGTGCCCGCGCAGCGGCCGGGATCGGTGTCGCCGGCAGGCGGCGTGCAGGGGGCGGCGTCGGCGGCGGCGCGGGCCGTCCCGAGGCCGGTGCCCGTTCCGGCGCCGACGCGGACCGGTCATCGGTTCCTGATCTACAAGCAGGATCCGTCGGTCGTGGAGCTGGGCGCGCGGCTGACGTTCGTCCCGTCCGTGGTGCTGAACGGACCGGCGGACGCGCGGGTCCGGACGGAGCTGCAGGGCGTCACCCCGGTGGCGCGCAACGTCAGCGGCGATTTCGTCTTCGCGGCGGGGAGCCCGCAGTTCGACTGCGCGCACACGTTCGCCGTCGTCCGGCAGACCATCGCCATGTACGAGCGGCACAACGGCGGCGATCCGATCCCGTTCGCGTGGAACGTCGGAGGCAACACCGACCGAATCTCGGTGTTCCCGCACGCGGGTGTGGGCGCCAACGCCTTCTACAGCCGGACGGCCAAGGCGCTGAAATTCCTGTTCTTCACTCCGGAGGGGCAGCCTGAGACGAACGTCGTCCACACGTGCCGGTCGTTCGACATCGTGGCGCACGAGACGGGGCACGCGATCCTCGACGGGCTCAAGCCGGGCTGGCTGTCGGCGGACGGTCCGCCGCAGACGGGCGGGCTGCACGAGTCGTTCGGCGACCTCACGGCGATCTTCCTGGCACTGGCGCAGCCGGACCAGGCGGAGGCCCTCGTCGCGCTGACCAAGGGGAACCTGCACGACAGGTCGTTCCTGGCGGACATGGCCGAGGAGTTCGGCCGGGCGCTCGGCATGCCGTCGGGGCTGCGCGACGCCGACAACGACCTCAAGCTGAGCCAGGTCGGCAACGAGGTGCACGCGATCTCGCAGGTGTTCACCGGCGCGATCTACGACGTGCTCGCGGACGTCTACGCCTTCGAGACGGCCCGGCAGCGGCGCACCAAGGACCCGTCGGTCGTGCTGATCGAGACGGCCGCCGCGCTGTGCCACCTGGTGTTCGACGCGATCGTCGCGTCCCCGGCGACCGGGGCGCGGTATGTGGACGTGGCGAACAAGATGCTGCAGATCTCGGCGGGGCGAGGCGACCCGGCGATCTACCGGACGTTCGTCCGCAACCGGTTCGCGGTCCGGGAGATCACGACGGCGGCGACGCCGCTGACCGATCTGCTGAGCGGGCGGATGAACATGACCGACGCCGACTACACCGGGGACGGCCGCGACGGACGGGACGTCACGGAGCTCGAGGCGCTCGACGAGCACTCGGCGAGCCTGCGGGCCGAGCAGGACAGAACCCGCTGCTGCGGGACGATGCAGATGCCCGAATTCCAGGTGGTCGCCGCGGAGAAGCTCGCCAGGCGCGGTTCGCTGGAGGACGATGACATCCTCCAGGAGGATCTTGACGAACTGCGGCGGGCGTTCAGCAAGTAGCTCGTCCAGAGGGGGAGGCGCGGCGGGTATGCGTGTGAAGGTCGAGAGCACCGGCGGGTTCGCGGGCCGGGACACCGTCGTCGCGCTGTACGACACCGCCGACCTCCCCACCGGCCGGGCCGGACGCGTCCGCGAGGCGGTCGGCGCGCTCGCCGCCGCGCGGGCCCGCGGTGAGGAGGGCGAGATCGGCGCCGACCTCCCCGCCTACCGGATCACCGTCGAGGAAGTCGAGGAGCAGGACGGCGGCGACGGGAACGGGGACGGCGACGGCGACGGGAACGGGGACGGCACCGGGGACGGTGACGGTGGCGCTGGCGCTGGCGAGGGGGTTCGGGTGTACGAGGTGCGGGGTGATCCGGCGGCGGCCGGATTGGCGTCCGTTCTCGGGGTCCTCCTCGACGGGCCGTCCGCGTAGGGCAGCGAAGGCAAGCCCCAGGTCAGCGGGTTTTGCGGTGTTCGTAGGCGGATTCGGCGGCGGCGTGGACGGTGGCGAGGTCCGCGCCGGTGGCGGCCATGGACGCGGCGGCGACCGCGCCCTCGACCAGCGGCGCGTCCGCGAGCAGCACGTGTACCCCGTCGAGGTCCTCGATGAGCATCTTGGCGGTGAGGACGGAGCTGCCGAGGTCGGCGAGCAGGAGCACGCCGTCGCCGCCGTCGGCCGCGGCGACGGCGGTCTCGACGAGGTCGATGCTCGTGCCGAGCCGTCCTTCCGAGTCGCCTCCGGCGGGCTCCACGACGGCCTTGCCGACGCCCATCGCACGGGCCACCTCGGCCACGCCCTCCGCGAGCGTCCGGCTGTGGGAGATGATGACGATCCCGACCATGTCACCCCTCCCCCGTGACGTCGGCCAGGGCGCGAAGGAGGAGGGCGGTGGACGACGCGCCAGGGTCCATGTGCCCGACGCTGCGCGGCCCCAGGTAGCTGGCCCGGCCCTTGCGCGCCTGCATGGGGATGGTCGCCTCCGCGCCCTCGGCCGCGGCGTCGGCGGCGGCGCGTACGCAGGCGGAGAGGGGGGCGGAGCCGTCCGCC
>JBOHBY010000270.1:0-1576 GCA_050698635.1 Spirillospora sp. | reverse complement strand
AGCGCCACAGCACGCGGTACGGCGGCTTGTGGTCGAACCCGACGGTGCGCACCCGCCCGGTCCCGAAGCCGTACATCGGCCAGACGACGCCCGGGATCCCGGCGCCCCGGCGCGGCACCGGCGGCGGCGGCTCCTCCTCGGCCACCGTCTCGGGCACGTCGGTGGCCACGAACTCTTCCGTCGAGGAGCCGCGCACGTCCTCGGCCTCGCGCGAGATCTTGAGGTAGACGCCGCCCGCGACGCCGAGGAGGGCGGCGGCGATCGCCGCCGCCGCGACCACCAGCCACTTCCTCATTTGGGCTCGACGGCGTAGACGCGCGAGTAGCCGTGCAGGAGCAGGCGCCGCCCGTTGCCCGAGACGGGCACGTACTCGCCGTGCGGGAAGCGGAGGAGCACGCGGCCCGTGCGCGCGTCGGCGGCCGTGATTCGGCCCCGTGTCGAGCCGGCGTAGACGACGCCGCCGACGGTCACCACCGCGCCCGAGACGGGCCCGCCCGTGGGGACTGTCCAGAGCACGCGGCCCCGGGTCATCGAGACGGCGTATAGCCTGCCTCCGTACGAGCCGAAGTAGACCTTCCCGGCCCAGACGGCCGGCGACGAGTACACGTACGCGCCCGTGCCGACGCGCCAGAGCTGACGGCCTCCGGTGGAGAACGCCGTCAGGGAGCCGCCGGTCGACGAGGGGACGAAGACGCGCCCGGCGGCGACCGCCGGCGTCCCGTACACGCGGCCGTTGACCCGCCGCACCCAGCGCGTCCGGCCCGTCCGCGCCCACAGCGCGAGCACCTGGCCGCCGTAGTCCCCGATGTAGAGGCTCTTTCCCGCCAGAGCGGCGCTGGAGGTGATCTTGTAGCCGGCGCGGTGCGTCCAGCGGAAGCGGCGCGTGCGCAGGTCGAGCGCGTAGATCCGGCCGTTGTGGGCGCCGAAGTAGTCGATGCCGCCGCGCACGACCGGGGAGGACTCGATCGGCGAGCCGACCCGCTTCTGCCAGAGCAGCCGGCCGTTGCGGCGGTCGAGGACGCGGACGATCCCGTCCATGCCGTGCACGACCAGGCGGCGCGCGTCCACGACCGCCGGCGAGGACGCCATCTTGCCGCCCGGCGGGTCGTACTTCCAGATCTGCTTGCCGTCGCGCATGTCGAGCGCGTAGATCGTCCCCTTGAAGTTGCCGATGTAGGCGACGCCGTCGGAGACGACCGCGGGAAACTCGATCAGGTGGCCGAGGCCGCGCGACCAGACGACGCGGAACGGCGGCCGCAGCTTGATGTCGGTGTGGGCCTGCGTCCGCCGGGCGTTCGCGCCGTACATGCGCCACTGCAGGTTCGGGTTCCAGATGCGGATGGTGGCCTTGCGCCGCTTGTGGAACGGCATCCGCACCGTCCTCGTCGTGAAGCCGGGCTTGGCGACGGTCACCCGGAGCGGGGCGCCGCGCCGGAGCCGGATGCCCGCGATGCCGCGCCGGTTCGTGCGCGCCTCGTGCCGGCCGATGCGGACGCGCACGCCGCTGATCCGCGCGTGGGTGTCGCCGTTCACGACGGTGACGAGCACCCGGACCGGCTTCGGCTGAGGCTTCGGC
>JBOHBY010000269.1:0-7899 GCA_050698635.1 Spirillospora sp. | reverse complement strand
GTGTCCGAGGGGGGACTTGAACCCCCATGCCCCGTAAAGGGCACTAGCACCTCAAGCTAGCGCGTCTGCCTATTCCGCCACCCGGACCGGTCGCAGGCCGCAGCGGGGCTGCGGCGGGCTTCACCATACCAAAGGTGGTGAGTCGCGGCGAAGCCGATCGGCGGGCACCATGGGGCGGGTAGGCGAGGACGCGAGGAGTGCACTGTGGCCCAGCAGCCGACCGCTGAGGACGAGGTCGTCCGGCTCTGCCAGGAGCTGATCCGGATCGACACCAGCAACCCGGGCGATCATTCGGGGCCGGGGGAGCGGGTGGCGGCGGAGTATGTCGCCGAGCGGCTCGGGGAGGTCGGGCTGGAGTCGCGGATCTTCGAGTCGCATCCGGGGCGGGCGAGCCTGGTGGCGAGGATCGAGGGCGAGGACCCGGGGCGGGACGCGTTGTTGCTGCACGGGCACCTGGACGTGGTGCCGGCCCGGAAGGAGGACTGGACGCGGGATCCGTTCGGGGGAGAGATCGCGGACGGGTGCGTCTGGGGGCGCGGGGCCGTGGACATGAAGGACATGGACGCGATGATCCTCGCGGTGGTGCGGCAGCGGTTGCGGGAGGGGCGGCGGCCGCCGCGGGACGTGGTGCTCGCGTTCCTGGCCGATGAGGAGGCCGGGGGCAAGTGGGGCGCGCAGTGGCTGGTGAGTGAGCATCCGGAGTTGTTCGAGGGGTGCACCGAGGCCGTGGGGGAGGTCGGCGGGTTCAGCCTGACGGTGCCCGGGGACCGGCGGATGTACCTCATCGAGACGGCGGAGAAGGGCATCGCGTGGATGAACCTGACCGCGAAGGGGACGGCGGGGCACGGGTCGATGGTGCATCCGGACAACGCGGTCACGGCCGTGGCGGCGGCGGTCGGGAGGTTGGGGTCGCACGAGTTCCCCGTGCGGTTGACGAAGTCGGTGCGGGCGTTCCTGGAGCGGGCGTGCATGGCGTACGGGATCGAGTTCGACCCGGAGCGGCCGGAGGAGTGCCTGGAGAGGATCGGTCCGCTGGCGCGGATGATCGGGGCGACGTTGAAGAACACGCTCAACCCGACGCGGCTGGACGCCGGATATAAGACGAATGTCATTCCGCAGAGCGCCACCGCACAGGTCGACGGACGGTTCTTGCCCGGGCATGAGGACGAGTTCTTCGCGGTCGTGGACGAACTTCTCGGGCCGGACGTCCAGCGTGATTTCGTCCATCATGACCATGCGCTGGAGACCGACTATGAAGGTGCCCTCGTCGCGGCGATGGAGGCCGCGCTGACCTCGCAGGACGCGGGTGCGCTGCCGGTTCCGTACTGCCTGAGCGGCGGGACGGACGCCAAGGCGTTCGCGCGGCTGGGAATGCGCTGCTTCGGCTTCGCGCCGCTGAAATTGCCCCCAGAGTTGGACTTTTCCGGAATGTTCCACGGGGTCGACGAGCGCGTTCCGGTGGACGGTCTGCGCTTTGGCGTGCGAGTTCTCAACACATTCCTTGATCGGTCGTGAATTTGCCGTTTCCAATGCGCTCCGTGGTGCTACCATTACTCCTTGTTGAGGACGATCGGGTCGCAACGGAGGTTGATCGGTGGCAGGCGGCGTGGCGCGGTCAGGGACGGACATCTGCCCACCGCGTCACGTCGCCATCGCCGTCCGGCGGTTGCTCGTCCTCGGCGGTCTGCTGATCGCCGGCTGGCTCCTCGGGTGCGCCGCGCAGTCGGCGCACGCCGATGAGGTGCCCGCCACGCCGTCGGGTGTGGTCGCGAAGGCACCCGTTCTGGGGCCCGCGGTCGACGCCGCGACGGAGCGTCCGCCCGTGCCGGACGTGGTGCGGGCCGTGGTGGAGCATCCGCCGCTGACGGAAGATGTGGCGGAGGCGCAGGAGCGGGCACCGCAGGGTGCGGTTCCCCCTCCGAAGATTTCCGAGAGCCCGCGGGGCGGTGGTGACGCGTCCGTGGGTAGTGGTGTGGCGGTGTCGCGGCCGCATCGGCCGATGCGGGCGGTCGTGTCCGCCCAGACGGACGATCGGCAGGTTTCGCGGCGGACCGTCCGGCATCATTCCGCGCCGCCGCAGGCGCCGGAGCTCCCTGACGATCAATCCGTGGTCGGTGGCCTTGCCGGGCCCGGTGTGACCGCGGGCTTCTCGAGCTCTGTCGGGTGGGCGTCGGCGCCGTCGCGGGTGGTGTCAGGGCGCCTGCCTGGTTCTGTGCCCCCGGCCGTCCGCACCGCCGCGGACGAGCCCTCTTTCGCACCCGACTGATCACCGGCTCCGGGCAGGGCCCGGCCGGTGCGTTCAGGTCCGTCCTGTCCGGGACGTGCCGTGCCCTCTGCGCGGCATGTCGTCCCTTCACGAGGCCCACTCGGCTGTGCGTCTCGCATTCCCCCATCTCAATGAACGGAGCATCATGCGAACCTGGGCAAAAAGCACTTCTCGTGCCGCCGTGCTCACCGCGGGCTTTGTCGCCCTCGGTGTCAGCGCCATCCCGGCCAACGCCCTCGCCGACACGACGAACGGCACGGCGAGCGTCCTCGGCGGCAACCAGGTCGGCGCGCCGATCTCCGCGCCCGCGGACGTGACCGGCAACGGCGCCTCCCTGATCGGCAGCTCGTACGCCCTCTCCCAGGGCGGCGCCAAGGTCCACAAGCGCGGCGACGGCGGCGGGCGGACGACGTCCGGTGTCGGCGGGGTCGCCTCCGGAAACCAGGTCGACGCGCCGGTCTCCGCGCCGGTGAACGTCTGCGGCAACGGCGCCGGCGTGCTCGGGCACGCGGACGCGGGCTGCGACGGCGGCGCCAAGGTCGAGGACATCGGCACGTACGGCCGGCTCACCGACGGGACCGGCGGCGTCGTCGCCGGCAACCAGGTGAACGCGCCGGTCGCGATCCCCGCCAATGTGTGCGGCAACGCGGTCGCGGTCATCGGTTACGCGATGGCCGGCTGCGAGGGCGGCTCCGTCGTCAAGAACGGCGGGCAGACCGGGTCGGGTCAGGAGACCTCCGGCCTGTTCGGCGTCGTCAGCGGGAACCAGGCCACCGCTCCGATCAGCGCGCCCGTCGACGCCTGCGGGAACGCGATCGGCAACGCGACGGCGTTCTGCGGGGGCGGCGCGTCCGTCCGGGGCGGCGGGCACCGGACGGGCGAGCAGATCACCGATGGCACGTTCGGCGTCATTTCGGGCAACCAGGCCGACGCCCCGATCAGCATCCCGGCGACCGCCTGCGGCAACGCCGCCGCCGTGATCGGCCTCGCCGCCGCCGGGTGCGCAGGTGGCGCGGGCGAGGGCGGCCCGGGCCAAGACGACCCGTACCCCCACCAGCGGACGGGCGACTCCGGCGTCCCGCTCCCGCTGGGCCAGGGCCCGCTGGGTCAGGGGGCGGCCGTCCTGCCCAAGCTGGACGGTGCCGGTCCCGTGGGCGGGCAGCGCGGCGGGGACGGGAGTCCCGGTGCCGTGTCCCTGCCGAATGCCGGGCTTCCCAAGGGCGTCGACCTGGTGAATGCCACACCTGGTGCGGGCCTGGTGCCCGGTCAGGAGGGGGTGCCGGTGGCGGCGTCGGTGCTCGGCGCGCAGAACCTTCCGGGCGCCACCACTCTGCCCGTCGCGGGCACGGCCCTCCCCGGGGCGGCCGCGCCGCGCGCGATGGACGCGCGAGACGGGGACGCCGCGCTGCTGGACGGCGGGTCGCTACAGGCGGCGCACGTGATCGAGTGGCCGAAGGCGCTGCTGCCGGTCTCGCGGGAGATCCCCGGTGTGCCGGGTGGGGACGTCCTGCCGGCCAAGCCGTTCGTCCCGTCGCTCGACACGCTGCCGACCGTCTCCGGTGCCTCCGGGATCATGGGTTCCGCGGGGGGCGCCGGTGTCGCCAGTGCCAACGGGATTCTCGGCTCCGTTGAAGCGGCCGGTGCCGGTGGGGTCACCGGTGTCGTCGGCGAAGCGCCGGTGGGCAACGCCGCCGCCCCGCTTCCGCTCGGGCCCGTGGAGAAGGTCGGCCGCGACTGAGTCTCGAACCGTCCGCGCATCGGCCCGAGGGGCGTCCCGCCAAGGCGGGGCCTGGGTGACGCGGGGGTGGTGAGGACGCTTCGCCCGTCCCGGGAGGCGCGGTGCCGGGACGGGCGAAGCCATGCCCGCGATTGCCCGCTCGCGATTGCCCGCTCGCGAGGGCTGATCTTCACCGTGCGTCAGGTGGAACGTACGTAGTGCTACACTCCCGGACGGACCGGCAGTTTCGGCCTCCCGAAACCCGTGGCCTGATCGGCGACGGTCCGGGTCGGCGGACGGTCAGAACGTGCGGACGACGCGGATGACCTTGCGGCGGAGTTGAATACGGCGGCGGCCGTCCGGGTAGAGGCGCAACCGATCGATCTCCCAGCCGCCGCGCTCCGCGTGCTCGGTCAAGATCCGCCGGGCCGTATCACGCGTGGTGCCGCGCGGCAGTGACAGAACGAGGTAGGTGTACTCCACCATTGCGACCATTATTACTTGGTCTACCGGCGGCGCGGCACCGTACCGTGGCGGCCCGGTCCGCAGGGCCTCCGGCGGCATGTCATCCTGTCTGGGGCGTACGACGGTGAGAATCCCGTTCGTCCGCGGGCCGGAGCGATGATCGTGGGGCGGTCGGGGCGGCCCGCGGGCATGAACGCGCCGTCCGGCGACGTTGTACGAAGTCTGTAAGAAAGAGCCTGTTCACAGAAGACGAGACAGCGAGGTTGGAGCGACTGTGCCAGCCAAGAACGGCACCGCGAACAGTGGCCGGGGCAACGGCGCCGGTACCCGTCTGGTGATCGTCGAGTCGCCCGCCAAGGCGAAGACGATCGCGGGGTACCTGGGGCGCGGCTACATCGTGGAGTCCAGTATCGGCCATATCCGGGACCTCCCGGGCAGCGCCTCGGAGGTGCCGGCCAAGTACAAGGGCGAGCCGTGGGCCAAGCTCGGCGTGAACGTCGAGCGCGAGTTCGAGCCGCTGTACGTCGTCAACTCCGACAAGCGGCAGCAGGTCCAGAAGCTGAAGAAGCTGCTGGCCGAGGCCGACGAGCTCTACCTCGCGACGGACGAGGACCGGGAGGGCGAGGCGATCGCCTGGCACCTCCAGGAGGTCCTGCAGCCGAAGGTGCCCGTGCACCGGATGGTGTTCAACGAGATCACCAAGGACGCGATCCAGCGCGCCGCCGCGAACCCGCGCGAGCTGAACATGCCGCTGGTGAACGCGCAGGAGACGCGCCGCGTCCTGGACCGGCTGTACGGGTACGAGGTCAGCCCCGTCCTGTGGAAGAAGGTCATGCCGAAGCTGTCGGCGGGCCGGGTGCAGTCGGTGGCGACGCGGCTGGTGGTCGAGCGGGAGCGGGAGCGGATCGCGTTCGTCCCGGCCCACTACTGGGACATCGCGGCCCTGTTCGACACGGGCAAGGACGAGGAGCCGAAGGCGTTCAAGGCCGGGCTCGTGTCGGTCGACGGCAAGCGCGTCGCGCAGGGGCGGGACTTCGCGTCCGACGGCACCCTGAAGACGCGGGACGCGCTGCACTTGGACGAGCCCGCCGCCCGCACGCTCGCCGACCGGCTGCGGGGCAGGCCGTACGAGGTCAAGTCGGTCGAGCGCAAGCCGTACACGCGCCGGCCGTACCCGCCGTTCCGGACGACGACCCTCCAGCAGGAGGCGAGCCGGAAGCTGAACTTCTCCGCGAAGTACACGATGTCGGTGGCGCAGAAGCTGTACGAGAACGGCTTCATCACCTACATGCGCACCGACTCGATCACGCTGTCGGAGACGGCGATCACGGCGGCGCGGCGGCAGGCGGCGTCGCTGTTCGGCGGCGAGTACGTGCCGGACAAGCCGCGCGTCTACGCGTCCAAGGTGAAGAACGCGCAGGAAGCGCACGAGGCGATCCGTCCGGCGGGCGACACGTTCCGCACTCCGGCGGAGACGGGCCTGTCCGGTGACCAGTTCCGGCTGTACGAGCTGATCTGGAAGCGGACGATCGCGTCGCAGATGAAGGACGCGACCGGCCAGTCGGTGTCGATCCGGGTGACCGGGGTGTCGACGCGGAACGAGCGGGCCGAGTTCGGCGCGACCGGTAAGACGATCACGTTCTACGGGTTCCTCAAGGCGTACGTGGAGAGCGCGGACGACCCGTCCACCGACCGGGACGACCAGGAGCGGCGGCTGCCGAACCTGGCCGAGGGCGACCCGCTGGCCGCGAAGTCCGTCGACGCGGAGGGCCACTCGACCCGGCCGCCGGCCCGCTACACCGAGGCGAGCCTGGTCAAGGAGCTGGAGGAGCGGGAGATCGGGCGCCCGTCCACCTACGCCTCGATCATCGGGACGATCCTGGCCCGCGAGTACGTGTTCAAGAAGGGCACGGCGCTCGTCCCGTCGTTCCTGGCGTTCGCCGTGGTCAACCTGCTGGAGCAGCACTTCGGCAACCTGGTCGACTACGACTTCACCGCGCACATGGAGGACGGTCTCGACGAGATCGCCCGCGGTGAGGCCGAGCGGGTCCGCTGGCTGACGCGGTTCTACTTCGGCGACGAGGGCGAGGAGGGGCTGAAGGAGCTCGTCGGCGACATCGGCGACATCGACGCCAAGGGCATCAGCTCGTTCCCGATCAAGGACACCGACATCATGGTGCGGGTCGGCCGGTACGGGTCCTACCTCGACCGGGACGGCGAGCGCGCCAACATCCCCGACGACATCGCGCCCGACGAGCTGACCGCGGAGAAGGCCGAGGAGCTGCTGGCGCAGCCGTCCGGCGACCGGGAGCTCGGCACGGACCCGTCCACCGGGCACATGATCGTCGCCAAGTCGGGACGGTATGGCCCGTACGTCACCGAGATCCTCCCCGAGCCGGCGCCGCCCGCCGAGGGCGAGAAGAAGAAGCGGACGAAGAAGGCCGACGCCCCCAAGCCGCGCACCGGGTCCCTGTTCAAGTCGATGACGCTCGACACGGTCACGCTCGACGACGCGCTGAAGCTGCTGTCGCTGCCGCGCACGCTCGGTGAGCTGGACGGCGAGCCGGTCACCGCGCAGAACGGACGTTTCGGCCCCTACATCAAGCGGGCCACCGACAGCCGTTCGCTCGCCTCCGAGGACGAGCTGTTCACCGTCACGCTGGAGCAGGCGAAGGAGCTGTTCGCGCAGCCGAAGCAGCGCGGGCGCCGGTCCGCGGCGGCGGCGCCGCTGCGCGAGCTGGGCAACGACCCGGCGAGCGAGAAGCCGGTCGTGGTGAAGGAGGGGCGTTTCGGCCCGTACGTCACCGACGGCGAGACGAACGCGAGCCTGCGCAAGGGCGACGAGGTCGAGTCGATCACCATCCAGCGCGCCGCGGAGCTGCTGGCCGAGCGCCGTGAGAAGGTCGCCGCGGGCGGTGGGAAGAAGAAGACGACAACGCGTCGTCGAACCTCCGCAAAGTCCGGCTCCTAGGGACATCTACGCCGATACCCTGACCGACATGACCAGAACGGGCGCATCCCGGCCGCACCCCGCAGCGTCACCGCCGCCGGGCGTTTCGTCTCTCGCGTCGATCGCGCCGTTCCGGCGGCTGCGGTCAGCGCTGGCGCTGTCGGGCCTTGGCCTGTGGCTGAGCGTCCCGGCGCTGACCGCGATGGCCGCGGCGCTGACCAGCGACGACGACGCGGCCACCCGCGCGCAGGCGGTCGGCGCCGTGCTGGCGCTGATGCTGGTGCCCGCGGTGCTGCTCGCGCCGCTCGCCGGGATGCTCGCCGCGCGCGTCGACCGGCGGCTCATGCTGATCATCGCCGATGTGCTGCGGCTGGTGATCCTCGTGACGGTCCCGCTGGTCGGGACGCTGCCGTGGACGATGGCCGCCGCGCTCCTCGTCGCCTTCCTCTGCCTGCTCTGGACGCCTGCGGCGCGCGCTTCGCTGCCCGCGCTCGTCCCGGA
>JBOHBY010000268.1:0-1919 GCA_050698635.1 Spirillospora sp. | reverse complement strand
CGTCAGCAGTTGCGCCCGCCGTCCGCCGCCCATCTCCCTCGCGGTCAGCCCGGCGACCACCACGCCCGCGGCGGCGAACACCGCGGACGGGACGCGCAGCGCGACCAGCGAGTCGCCGAACACCGCGCCGATCGCGCGGGCGAGCAGCGGCACGAGCGGCGGCTGGTCCGGATAGCCCCAGGCCAGATGCCGTCCGGCGACCCGGAAGTACAGCTCGTCGCGGTGGTAGCCGTACCGCGCGCTGACGGCCAGCAGCAGGACGCCCAGCGCCCCGGCGATCAGCAGCACCGGCCGCCAGGCGAACGCGGCGGACGGGGACGGGCGGGCGGCAGCGGCCTCGACAGGACCGCCGGACGCCGCGGACGCGGGGGCCGACATGCGTCGAACCTAGCCTTGCGCGCATCCCGAGTCACGATCTTGAAACGGCCACCCTTGGACACCGTCCACCCTGGTGAGACCGCCGCGAGCGGGGTCCGGCGGCCCGGATATTCGGTGGGATGAACCCGACATGCCGCATATCGTCGCGGTCATGGTGTCGACAGATCAGGTGCTGGCCTTCTCCGCGATGGCGTTCGCCATCATCATCATTCCCGGACCGTCCGTCCTCTTCGTCGTCGGGCGGGCGCTCGCGCACGGCCGCCGCACCGCGCTCGCGGGCGTCGTCGGCGGTGTGCTCGCCGCGCTCGCGCTGACCGTCGCCGTCGCGTTCGGCGTCGGCTCGATCGTGGAACGGTCCGCCGTCGTCTTCACGGCGTTGAAGATCGTGGGGGCCGTCTACATCGTCTACCTCGGGGTGCAGGCCATCCGGCACCGGCGGTCGCTGCAGGAGACGATCGGCGCGGACGAGGAGCGGCAGGGCGGCGGCGACCTCCGGGCCCTCGTGCAGGGCTTCGTGGTGGGCGTCACGAACCCGAAGACGACGGTGTTCTTCGCGGCCGTCCTCCCGCAGTTCGTCGTCCGGGAGCATGGGCACGTGGCCCTGCAGATGATCGTGTTCGGGCTGCTGTTCGCGGTGATCGCGCTGCTGTGCGACAGCGTCTGGGGCATCGCCGCCGGGACGGCCCGCGACTGGTTCGCCCGCTCACCGCGCCGGCTCGCCGCGATCGGCGGCACCGGCGGCCTGATGATGATCGGCCTCGGCGTCACGGTCGCGACGACCGGCCGCAAGGACTGACCGCCGTCGGCCCGCCCCACGGGCCCGCCCCACGGGCGGGCCCGTCGTCTCAGATCTCGCAGAGCGAGTAGTCGTCGAACGTCGCCTCTTCCGGGGTGCCGCCGGGGCTGGTCACGACGAGCCCGCTGCCGCCGTCGCCGCCCTCGGAGGCGGTCGCGACGGTGGACGTGACGAGCTCGTCGTTGACCCACATGCCGAGCCGCACGCTCGACCCGTCCGGCACGCACGCCGCGTGGATCCGGTTGTCGCCGTCGTTGAGATCGTCGGCGGTGCCGGTCTTCAGCTCACGCCCCGGCGAACCGGCCGTCATCGCGAGGATGCGGACGCGTCCGTCCGGGCGGAGGAGGAACGCGAAGCCGCCCCCCGTCCCCCGGCAGTAGACGCCCGCCTCGGTACCGGCGCCGCCGGACTCCACCTCCACCTCGACGAGCTGCGAGGCGGGCGTGGACGGCGCGGGCGACGGGACGACCGTCTGCTTCGCCGCGGGAAGGGTACGGAGCGCGTACTTGCGGTCGCGGTAGGACGCGTCCCAGAAGACGGCCGAGGAGGTGCCCGACGCCGCGTCCGTCTTCCAGCCGGACTTCTCGTCGCCGAACTTGTCCTCGAAGAGCTTCTTCTTGGGCTTTGGCGGCTTCTCGCCGAAGCCGCTGGAGGCGGACGCCGCGGCGCCGTTCGGCGTCCCGTCGTCGCCGGGCGCGAGGATGCCGGCCAGGATCGGGCTCCCGACGGCCACCACCGCCAGGGC
>JBOHBY010000267.1:0-5364 GCA_050698635.1 Spirillospora sp. | reverse complement strand
GGGAGGGTTGGTTGGCTGGTGATGCCCAGGGTGTCTTCGACGAGGGTGACGAAGACGTCGGCGTCGTGCAGGAGTTCTTCGGCCTCGCGTGGGGTTACGGCGCGGGGCAGGCCGGCCTCGGCGGCGGCTCGCTTGTCGGCGCCGGCGGCGAAGAAGGCGGCCCATTCGCGCAGGGCGGGCTCGGCCTCGGGGAGCAGGACCCAGACGCTGCGGGGACGGCCGCGGCGGTGGGTCTCCAGGGGTTCCTTGGACGCCAGCACGGCGGCGGCCGCGCGCAGCGCGGCCAGGTGCGCGCAGACGTAGCGCACAGCGGGCGAGGTCGCCTCCGCGGCCTCGGCGAGGCCCATGCGGGCGGCGTGGATCTGGCCGACGGCCGTGTGCGCCGGCCGGGGTGCGGGCATCGGACGGTGGCGTGGGCTCGGTGGCGGGGCTGACTGGGCGGCGGAGTGGATTCCGCGTGCGGTCATCGTTCCGGACATGTCTGCCTCCTTCCGGGGCTCGGGCCGGCCGGGCGGAGAGCTTCCCCTCACTCCGCCCGGCCGTCCGTCCCGCCGAAACACCGCTACCGGCGGGGACGTCGCCCTGGCACGGGCCGCGAGTCCCGCACCACGTCGAACATAAGTTCGACGCATCACCCAGTAAACCGCCCTGCCGTCGATTCGTCAACGTGTTCGAATGCGTGTCGCGACGGGGGTCAGGTGGGGCGTCTGACGTGGACGGGGACGTTCGTTCCGAGCAGCTCGGGGAAGTACTCGGCGACGTGCATCGGGAGCCGGACGCAGCCGTGCGAGGCGGGGTATCTGGGCACGTCCAGGGCGCCGTGGAAGGCGATGCCGCCGTTGAAGTAGATGGGGTTGTAGAGGCGGCCCAGGGGCGAGGTCTCCCAGCCGGAGGCGCGGCGTCCCGTACGGAAGTCGCCCGTGCCCGTGGTGGCGTAGCGGCAGCGCGGGACCTTGGCGCCACGGTCCTTGGCGCAGTAGTACTCCCCGGAACCCGACGAGACGTGCGTGATGAGACGCGGCTGACTGTCCTTGTAGAGGACGAGGTACTGGCGTTTCAGGTCAACGTCGACGCGGTGCTTCTCGCGCTTCTTGGCCATCGGACGTGGTTGCTCCGGGTCGGCCAGGGCCTCCCAGAACGACTTGTCCAGCGTGCCCTTCTGCTTCATGCGGTGGACGGCCTGGAACGCCCAAACGGCCAGCTGGGTGGACGTCCCGTACTTCCCGTCCACCTTGCCGGGGTCGTAGTGCAGTTCCTTGAGTCGCTGCTGGAGCGCCCTGACGTCCGCGCCCTTCGCGCCCGGCTTCAGCTTGCGATGCGTGGGCGTCGGCGTGGGGGTCGCTGTGGTGGTCGTTGGTTTGGCGGCCGGTGTCGTCGGCGGGGCGACCGCCTTGTCCGTCCCCTCGCAGGCCGTCAGGAGTACGGCCGCTGTCAGCAGAACCGCGCTCTTGCGCACGTCGATCGGTCTCCCTCGCATGAGCTGAACCTTAAAGTGCTACCCATGCATCCGAATACCGAAATCGTGGCAAAGGCGCTGCTCGACAAGGGCGCGGCCGGGTCTGTCGTGGAGCTGCCCGAGTCCGCGCCGACGGCGCAGGCGGCCGCGGCGCAGCTGGGTTGCGAGGTGGGGGCGATCGCCAACAGCCTGCTGTTCGACGCCGACGGGGCGCCGCTGCTGGTGATGACGAGCGGCGCGCACCGGGTCGACACGGCGAAGGTCGCGGCGCTGGTGGGGGCGGCGAAGGTGCGGCGGGCTTCGCCGGAGTTCGTCCGGGAGGCGACCGGGCAGCCGATCGGCGGGGTGGCGCCGCTGGGGCATCCGGCGCCGATCCGTACGCTCGTGGACGTCTGGCTGGACAAGTACGACCAGGTCTGGGCGGCGGGCGGGCACCCGCACACCGTCTTCCCCACGTCGTACGGGGAACTGCTGAGGATGACCGGGGGCACCCCCGCGGAGGTGGAATGACGATGGAGATCTGGCACAACCCGCGCTGCTCGAAGAGCCGTGCCGCCAAGGCCGCGCTGGACGAGGCGGGCGTGGAGTACACCGAACGCCGTTACCTGGACGACCCGCCAACGGCCGACGAGTTCGACGCAGTGCTGACGCGGATCGGCGCGGAGCCGTGGGACGTGGCGCGCCTGAACGAGCCCGTCGCGAAGGAGCTCGGGCTGAAGACCCTGGAGCACGACCGGGCCCGCTGGATCGAGGTCATGGTGGCGAACCCGGTGTTGATCCAGCGGCCGATCGTCCTGAACGGTGAGACCGCCGTCGTGGCGCGCGACGACGCGTCGGTGCGCAGGGCCCTCGGCAGTGGGTGACGCGCCTATGTGATCGAGTTTCCGTCCTACGGCGGGGCACCGCCCGGTCTACTCTCTGTCGGGTGAGGGACCCGAAGCTGCGCGAAATCGACGAACGTGCGTTCCTGCGCAGGCTCGGCCCCATGCTGGACGTCTACGCGGCCGCCATGGAACCGCCGAACGAGCAGCTTCCGGGCCGGCACAGCATCATGGAACGGCACACCGCGTTTTCGGGGTTCCGGGCGTTCGTGGCCGAGCGGCGCGGGGCGCTGCCCGTCCTGACGGGTCCGGTGCAGGGGTTCGCGTACGGGTTCCATGGGGCGCGCGGCCAGTGGTGGCACGACGTCGTCTTCCAGGCGCTGAGAGACCGGGAGGGGCCCGAGCACGCGGAGTCCTGGCTGGGGGACACGTTCGAGGTCGCGGAGCTGCACGTCCATCCGGAGTCGCAAGGAAAAGGGCTCGGGCGGGCGCTGCTGAACGCGGTGTGCGAGGGCAGGCCGGAACGCACCGTCGTCCTGTCGACGCTGGACCGGCGGCCGGAAACACCCGCCCGGACGCTCTACCGTTCCGTCGGCATGGTCGACCTGCTGACGGACTTCGAGTTCCCCGGCGGCGGACCCCGCTACGCGGTCATGGGCGGGACGCTGCCCCTGGCGCCGTACCCGTCGGTGTCGAGCAGCCCGTAGACCTCGCGCGTCGCCGTCGACTTGTTGAACGTGATGAAGTGGATGCCGGGCGCGTCCTGGTCGAGCAGGTCCTGGCAGAGCTGCGCGGCGTGCTCGACGCCGAGCCGGCGGACCGCGTCGGGGTCGCCCGCGACGGCGTCGAAGCGGGCCTTGACCTCGGGCGGGAACGGCGCGCCCGACAGCTGCTCGGACCGTTCGATCGTGCTGATCTGGGTGACCGGCATGATGCCGGGCAGGATCGGGACGTCGCAGCCCGCTGCGGCGACGCGGTCGCGGAGGCGGAAGTAGTCCTCGGCGCGGAAGAACATCTGCGTGATGGCGTAGTCGGCGCCTGCGCGGCACTTGTCGACGAAGTGGCGGGTGTCGCTCTCGATGTCGGGCGAGCGCGGGTGCTTGTAGGGGAACGCGGCGACGCCGACGCTGAAGTCGCCGTAGGAGCGGATCATCCGGACGAGCTCGGCGGCGTACTCGACGCCGTCGGGGTGCTTGACCCACTCCCCCATCGGGTCGCCGGGCGGGTCGCCGCGCACGGCGAGGATGTTGCGGACGCCGACGGCGGCGAACCGTCCGATGAGGTTGCGCAGCTCGGCCTGGGAGTGGTTCACGGCGGTGAAGTGCGCGACGGGCGTGAGCGTGGTGTCGGTGGCGATCCGCTCGACGATGTCGACGGTCTTGTCGCGGGTGCCGCCGCCCGCGCCGTAGGTCACCGACACGAACGTCGGGTGCAGGGGCTCCAGCTCGCGGATCGTCCGCCACAGGTTCCGCGCGCCCTTGTCGGTCTTGGGCGGGAAGAACTCGAACGAGAAGGACCTGGCCCCGGAGGCCAGCAGCTCGCGGACGGCGGGAGGACGGTCGGGGCGCAGGCGTGGCATCCCCCAAGCCTAGGCCACGGGCCGCGCCCCGGACCCGTCCGGCGACCGCGCCCTGGGCCTGGCGGACGGTTGAATCTTCCCAGGTGGATACGATCACGGCATGCCGACCAGCCGTATCCGCAAGGAGGTCGACGAGGCGCTGCTGGCCTTCGTCGACCGCCAGCGCCCGCCCTTGCTGGCCATCAGCGACGACCTGGCGCCGCTGCTGTCCGCGCTGGAGGCGCTGCTGAGCGGCGGCAAGCGGCTGCGCCCGGCGTTCTGCTACTGGGGGTGGCGCGCCGCAGGCGGCGAGGACGGCCAGGAGATCGTGCGGGCCGCCGCGTCCCTGGAGCTGCTGCAGGCGAGCGCGCTGATCCACGACGACGTCATGGACGCCAGCGACACGCGGCGCGGGCAGCCGTCCGTCCACCGCAGGTTCGAGGCGATGCACGGCGTCCACGGGTGGCCGGGCGACGCGGAGGCCTACGGCGCGGGCGCCGCGATCCTGCTCGGCGACCTGTGCCTGGCCTGGTCGAGCGAGATGTTCGAGGACTGCGGGCTGGACGAGGACGGCAGGCGCCGCGGCCGCGACGTCTACGACCTGATGCGCACCGAGGTCATGTGCGGCCAGTACCTCGACATGCTGGAGAGCACGCGCGGCCGGGCGTCGGTCGCGACGGCGCTGCGGGTGGTGGAGTACAAGAGCGCCAAGTACACGATCGAGCGTCCGCTGCACCTCGGCGCGGCGCTCGCCGGGGCCGGACCGGACGTGACCGCCGCCCTCACCGGCTACGGCCTGCCCCTCGGCATCGCCTTCCAGCTCCGCGACGACGTGCTCGGCGTGTTCGGCGACCCGGGCGAGACCGGCAAACCGGCGGGCGACGACCTGCGCGAGGGCAAGCGGACCGTGCTGATCGCCCTCACCATGGAACGCGCCTCCCCGGCGCAGGCCGCGGCGCTGCGGCGGCGGCTCGGCGACCACGGCCTGGACCGTCCCGGCGTGGACGAGCTGCGCGCGATCATCGAGGAGACGGGCGGCCTGGCCGCCTGCGAGGCCATGATCGAGCGCTATCTCGGCGAGGCGGAGCGGGCCGTCCGTGCCGCGCCGATCACCGCCGAGGCCCGGCACGCGCTCGCGGGCCTCGCGGTCGCCGCCACCGCCCGGACCATGTGAACGCCCGGACCATGTGAACGCCCGGAGCAGGTGAGCGGGCGCCGGGAACGTTCCGGGCCGACCCCTGGAAGATCGCCATTTTCCTGCCGTGCCGTCCGATGACGCGGTACAAATGAGGAATTCTTCGTCCGTCCCCGCCGAGTCGGAGTCGTCCAGTGCCGCACCACTCCTCCCGTGGGAGGACGAACCCCGAGCCCGTGCGTGGCGCCGCCGCCCTCCCCGGGCGGTCCGGCCACGCGCACGGCGGCAAGCCGGTGCGCCCGGTCAAGGGACGGCCCGTCCCGTCCCGCCCGGCGCAGCCCCGCCCCGGCCCCGACCGGCAGGCGGCCGGTCCGGGCCCTGACCGGCCGGACGG
>JBOHBY010000266.1:0-3538 GCA_050698635.1 Spirillospora sp. | reverse complement strand
GAAGGACGAGATCCCGCCGACGGCGGAGGGTCGTCCGGGCAACGCGGCCGGGCGGCCCTTCCCTCGCCGTGCGGGACGCTAGCTGACCTTGGAGGGCGGGGCCGTCCAGGTGTTGCAGTAGGTGAGGCGGCGTTCGTCGAAGCCCAGGACGACCCAGCCCGCGTAGTGGCGTCCGGTGCCGTGGTCGCGTTCGTCCGGGGGCAGCCTGTCCTCGCCGCGGCCCCGCAGGTCGAGGATCATCGCGGCGTACTGTTCCCGCGTCATCGGCAGCGTCGTGCGCTCCGAGCCCAGGAACGCGCCCGCGAAGCACTGCGCCTGCAATTCGATGCGGCGGCTCGCCTCGTTGCGGGAGCCGGTGTCGCCGGTCTCCATCTGCCGGTCGGCGTACAGCAGGATGCCCGCGCGGTCTTGGACGTGGTGCCCGTACTCGTGGGCGATGACCCGCGCGAACACCGCGTAGTTGGACAGGGGCTCACCGCCCGACGTCTCGACCACGTGCCGTAGCCCCACGTACATCGTGTTGTTGGCCGGGCAGTAGAACGCGGACGCGCCGGGCGCCGGGTAGGTACCGCAGGGGCTGCGTCCAGGCTCCAGCCAGAAAACGCGGTCGGGCTTTCTGAACGAGATCCCGGCCTTCGCGAACTGCTTGGTCCAGGCGACGTCGAGGCAGTCGCTCAGCACGTCCATGAACTGGCGCATGGACGCGGCGCTCGGCTGGATGCGCGGAAGCGTGCAGTTCACCGGCGTCAGCACGCCCGTCTTGTAGAGCTTGCTGTCAGTGGCCTTCTCGCGCGGCGACGCCCCACCGGACGAGGTGGTGCCGCGGGTGCCGGAAACACCGTCCTGCCCGGCGAAGAGGGTCAGCCCAAGAATCGCCAGGACGACCATCGCCGTGAGACCACCAAAAATGCCCGCGATCGTCCCCCCGGCACTGCGCCGGGGCCGCGGCCGCATCGGAACATACCGATACTGCGGCTGCCCATAAGGCCCAACCGGCCGCGGCGGCCCACCCGGAAAAGGCCCACCGGGCACACCGGGCACACCGGGCGGCCCATAGGCAGGCGGTGGCCCGTAGCCGGGCTGTCCATACGGTTGCGCCGGGCGCCGCGGGGGCGGGGGCGGAGGCGGGGGCGGGTACTGACCAGCCATCACGGTTGCGTGGAGGGCACCCCAGGCTTCAGGACGTGAGGCATCCGCGCTCCCTCCCTTCGGAAATTGGAAGCATTATGGTTGTGGTCGGACACCCCGCGAGTCGCTGAACCTTCGCCGCGTTGCACGCCAAGGTCCGCCGTCAGCGCCTCGACACTGCTCACAAGACGGCCTTGCGGCTGGTCCGTGACCGCGACGTGATCGTGCATGAGGATCCGCGGATCGCGAACATGACCCGCTCGGCGTCCGGCACCGTCGACGAGCCCGGTCGGTGTGTGGCGGCCAAATCGGGGCTGAACCGTTCGATCCTGGTCGCGGGCTGGGGGGTGTTCCTGAACGCGGCGATCAACATCCTCAGGGCAGGGCTTGCCCTTCGTGACGCTGTAGAAGCGGCTTGGCGAGAAGCCGCTCCTGTCGGGGGGCGGAGGAGTCACAGCAGAGAATCATCGCACGCACGCATTGCCGATACCATGTGCGGCCATGTCTGCTCTTGCGGCGATGTTCCGGTCGCGGCCGGTGGTTGCGGTGTTGTCGGGCGTCTTGTCGACAACGGGCGTCCTGTCCGTGTTGACCAGCGTTCCCGCCTCGGCGGCGGAGGCGGCGCCGGGGCGGGTCGCGGCGTCGGAGCGTGTCCTGAAGGACGAGGCCGTCCTCACCACGGGTGAGGGTGGTGTGGCGCGGGTGAAGGAGACGATCCGCTACCGGTTCGCCGGCGGCAAGGGCTTCGAGCGGACGTTCCCGACCCGCAGCCACGAGGACCTCACCGAGGACCGCGTCTACAAGATCGAGAACCTGCGGGCGAGCAGCCCGGACGGCGGCCCGGCCGAGGTCGGCTCGTCCAGCGAGGGGACCACGACGACGATCAAGGTGTCCGGCGGCTCGGAGCTGACCGGCGACCGGACGGTCGTGCTGGAGTACGACGTGCGCGGCGCGATCACGCCGATGGGGGCGGCGGAGGAGCTGCGCTGGCCGGCGATCGGCGGCTGGAAGGTGCCGGTGGACGAGGCGCGCGCGACCGTGGACGGCGGCGCCGTGATCCGCAGCGTCAACTGTTTCACCGGGCCGGTCGGCAGCACGATCGGCTGCACGCAGTACTACACGAACCACACGCACACGCAGGGCGTTTACGTCCAGCAGGGGATGCTGCCCGGCGAGTACCTCACGGTCGTCGCGGGACTGCCCGCGGGGACGACCGGCGGCAAGGCCCTCTACGAGCGGCGCCACACGATCGCGACCGCGTTCTCCGTCAACGCCGTCACCGGCGGCGCGCTGGTCGGGTTGCTGGTGCTGCTCGGCGGCGGGCTGGCGGCGCTTTACCTGCTGCGGGGGCGCGACGCCCGTGTCGTCGGGCGCAAGGCCGCCGAGGGTGATCAGGCGCCGGTCGCGGGGGCGGAGTTCGAGCCGCCGGACGGGGTGCGTCCCGGCCAGATCGGCACGCTGATCGACGAGCAGGCCGACGTGATCGACGTGACCGCGACGATCGTGGACCTCGCCGTCCGCGGCTACCTGCTGATCGAAGAAGAGGACAGGGCCAGCTCCGGCCGCCTCGACTGGACGCTGCGCCGTCTTGGCCGTCCCGTCGTCGACCTGCTGCCCTACGAGCGGATCCTGCTGGACGCGCTGCTCACCGCCCCCGACGGCACCACCCGCGACGCGGTCAAGCTGTCGCAGCTCGGCGGGACGTTCGCGACCAAGCTCGCCCAGGTCAGGTCGGCGATGTACGACGACGTGGTGAAGCAGGGCTGGTTCGCGCGGCGGCCCGACACCGTCCGGTCGCGGTGGACGGTCGCGGGCATCCTGATCACCGTGCTCGGCGTCGCCGGGACCGTCGCGCTCGCCCTCACCACCGAGTGGGCCCTCGCCGGGCTCGCGCTGATCATCGCGGGTGCGGCGCTGGCGTACGGCGGCCAGTACATGCCGGCGAAGACGGCGCGCGGCGCGACGGTGCTCGCGCACACCATCGGTTTCCGCGCGTTCCTGGAGCGCGGCGCCATCCCGGACGCCGACACGACCGCCTCCCGGCAGCGGATCGCGCTGTTCTCGCGGCTGCTGCCGTACGCGGTCGTGTTCGACGCCGTCCCGAAGTGGGCCGAGACGGTCAAGGACGCGGGCGAGCGCGCCGAGGGCGCCGACAACCTCTACTGGTACGAGGGCCCGGCCGAATGGGACCTGTCGAAGTTCGCCGAGTCGATGCGCGTCTTCACCCTCGCCACCTCGGGTTCCATCTCCCAGTCACGCGGTCTGTGACCCGTCCCTATCCCGCTGGACGGTTGAGGATCTGACGCCGGGTAAGGGCCGGGCAAGGAGGACGCCCCCGGGGCCGGTTCCCACACCCACACCCCTCACCCCACACCCCGTCCGGCGGGCGTCCGCACGCGCTCCCGCGGTG
>JBOHBY010000265.1:0-1883 GCA_050698635.1 Spirillospora sp. | reverse complement strand
GGGCCGGACGGCTGGAGCGCGCCGCGGACGGCAGGCTCATCGCCGGGGTGTCGCGCGGCCTGGCCGTCCATCTCGGCGTGGACGTGCTGATCATCCGGATCGCGTTCGTGCTGCTGACGATCGCGAGCGGGCTCGGCATCGCCGCCTACATCGCGTTCTGGATCCTGGTCCCGGCGGCCGACAAGCCCGAACGGGAAGGCCCCCGGCGGCGTGGCCGCGACTGGGGGCAGCTGCTCGCGTACGGGGCGGTCACGCTGGGCCTGACCGCGCTGCCGCTGGGGAAGGCCGGGGCCTTCCAGTGGGCGCTGTGGCCGTTCGTCGTCGGCGGCGTCGGCGCGGCGATCCTGTGGCAGCAGGCCGACCGCGACCAGCGGCAGCGGTGGACGCTCCCGCTCCGCCAGCGCTGGCTGCGCAGCCTGCTCGGACTGCTGCTGGTCGTCGGCGGCATCGGCGGGTTCGTCGCGCAGAAGGTCGACGCCGCGCAGGCCCGCTCCGTCGTCATCGCCATGCTGATCATCCTCACCGGGGTCGCGGTGATCGTGACGCCGTGGGTGATGCGGCTCTGGCAGGACCTGGACGCCGAGCGGCACGAGCGCATCCGCTCCCAGGAGCGCGCCGAGCTCGCCGCCCACATCCACGACTCGGTGCTGCACACGCTGACCCTCATCCAGCGGAACGCGCACGACACGCGGGAGGTGCAGCGGCTCGCCCGCTCCCAGGAGCGGACGCTGCGGACCTGGCTCTACCAGCCGCGCGCCGACCCCGACCAGACGTTCGCCGCCGCGATCAGGGAGGTCGCGGGGGAGGTGGAGGACGACCACGGCGTGCCGATCGAGATCGTCTGCGTCGGCGACACGGCGCTGGACGAGCGCCTCGGCGCCGCGTTGCAGGCGGCGCGGGAGGCGATGGTGAACGCGGCGAAGTACGCCGAGGCGTCGTCGGTGTCGGTGTACGCGGAGGTCGAGGGTGACGAGGTCGCCATCTTCGTCCGCGATCGGGGCAAGGGATTCGACCTCGACCGGGTGCCGGACGACCGGATGGGCGTCCGGGGGTCCATCATCGGACGTATGGAGCGCAACGGCGGCAAGGCGACCGTCCGGACCGCGCCGGGCGAGGGCACGGAAGTGCGTTTGGAGATAAAGAAGTCGTGAGCGAGGCGTTGAAGAAGGTCGTGTTGGTCGACGACCACCAGATGTTCCGGACCGGCGTCAAGGCGGAGCTCGGCGGCGGCGTCGAGATCGTCGGCGAGGCCGGTGACGTCGACGAGGCCGTCTCGGTGATCCGGGCGGCGCGGCCGGACGTGGTCCTGCTGGACGTGCACCTGCCCGGCGGCGGTGGCATCGAGGTGCTGCGGCGGCTGCACGGGGCCGTCCCGTCCAAGTTCCTGGCGCTGTCGGTGTCGGACGCGGCCGAGGACGTGATCGGCGTCGTGCGGGGCGGGGCCCGCGGCTACGTCACCAAGACGATCTCCGGTCCCGAGCTGACCGACGCGATCGGACGGGTGGCCGACGGCGACGCCGTGTTCTCGCCGCGCCTGGCCGGGTTCGTCCTGGACGCGTTCGCCGCGTCCGACGTGCCCGCCGTCGACCCCGAGCTCGACCAGATCACCCAGCGGGAGCGGGACGTCCTGCGGCTGATCGCGCGCGGTTACGCCTACAAGGAGATCGCCAAGGAGCTGTTCATCTCGGTCAAGACGGTCGAGACGCACGTCAGCAGCGTCCTGCGGAAGCTCCAGCTGTCGAACCGGCACGAGCTGTCGCGCTGGGCCGCCGCCCGCCGCCTGGTCTGACCCACCGCCCCACCGCCCCCACCGCCCGCGCCCGCGCCCGCGCCGGCTCCGGAGTAGTCCGAACGTCGCCCCGCGAATTTGCATCGGCGTAAGA
>JBOHBY010000264.1:0-3353 GCA_050698635.1 Spirillospora sp. | reverse complement strand
TCGTCCTGTCCGGCAAGGTCACCAACGGCGGCGAGCCCGTCAGCGGCGCCTTCGTGCGCCTGCTCGACTCGACCGGCGAGTTCACCGCCGAGGTCGTCACCGGCGACGAGGGTGTGTTCCGGTTCTTCGCCGCCGACGGCGACTGGACGGTGCGCGTCCTGGCCGCCGGCGGCGTCAGCGTCGACAACGCGGTGACGGCGAAGATCGGCGAGGTCGCCGGCCTCCAGGTCGCCATCTGACCCGAACAGCCTGACCCGAACAGCCTGACCCGGACAGCCTGAACCGGACAGCCTGAACCGGAACCCCGCCGTCCCGCCCATCCGGGACGGCGGGGTTTCGTCGTCTCCGGCGAATGGTGGAGGTCCCCGGCGGGTCGTGAACGCCGGTGTTCACCGGTTCGCCCCGGTTCCTCTACGATCAGCGCGATGTTCGGACTGTCCGCGCGGTCGCCGCTGATACTCCCGCTGGCCACGCTGAGGCTCGCGGGACGGTTCGTCCTGCCGCTCACCCTGTGGTTCACGGTCGGCGAACTGCTGCGCTACGGCGCGATCTACGGCGGGTACCGGCTCGGCTCGATGAAGGGGACGGCGGCGACGGTCGCGCCGATCGCGACCATCGGCCTGCTGGTGGTGATCACGCTGACGGTCGCGGTGCTGATGGTGCACAGCGTCCGGGAGGGCCTGGACGTGGTCCACGCCCGTGAGGCCGACGGCGACCTCACCCCGTGGGCGGTCGGGAACGACGAGTCGGTGATCGGCGCGATGGGCCGCGCCGCGCTCCCGTTCGTCATCTTCTACCTGGCGTGGGGGATGCAGAACGAGGACGCCCGCGAGTTCGCCGACATGGCGACGTCCAAGGGGTTCCAGGAGGGCGGTTTCCAGGGGCAGATCGACGCCCTCGGGATGCTGCTGTCGCTGGAGAAGCACATCGGTCTCGCGATCGGCCTCACCGCCGGGCTGTTCGTGGTGAAGGTCGCGGCGGAGTGGTCGCTGGAGGACCGGCTGCCCCGCGCGATCGGCGCGCTCGTCGCCCTCCTTGAGATCAACTTCGCGCTGTTCGGCATCTTCACCATCGACCACCTGCGGGGCAAGGGTGTCGACTGGTTCGCCGGGCGGCAGGCGTGGGCATGGGTGACCGACGTCGCCGGTCCCGCCCTCGACGTGTGGCCGCCGTTCAAGGACGCGGTGCTCGGCGCGCTGATCTGGCTGGTGATCGCCGGGGTGGTCCTCGGGCTGGACGCCGGCGACGAGCAGGTCGTGCTCGGACGGAGCCGGACGGCGCGGCGGCTCGCGGCGGCGGGCGGCGTCGGCCGGGTGAACAGCCCCCGCGAGATCCTGACCCGCGGTTTCCGCGAGATGTGGCTGCCCGCCTGGTACGGGCTGCGGCTCGTCCGCCGGTCGGGGATGATGCCGTTCGCGACGTTCTGCCTGCTGTTCGCGGGCCTGGACGTGGCCGAGGAGGCGTCCCGCCGCTTCGTCTACGAGCTGGTCGGGCCCCGCGAGGTGACGTGGTGGATCCAGGCGCTGCCGTTCGTCGGCTACGGGACGGCGGTCGTCTTCGAGATCCTGCGGATCTGCCTGCTGGCGGCGGCGTTCAACCTCGTCATGGCGAGGGTCAGTGCTCGAACCGCAGCGAAGGCAGTGAGTCCTCCGCCCCCTTCCGCGCCGTTTTCGGCGCCCGGATCACCAGTTCCAGCGAGTCGGCCTTGGTTCGGGGCACCGTCCCCTTGACGATGATGCCCGTCGAAGCGCCCGCCCTTGGGTTTCCCACACGGGTCCCTGAGGCCGACCATTCGCGCCCGTCGTCGTCTACGAGCCGGAACGCCATGCCGTAGGAGCCGACCAGTTTCGCGCTTGCGTCGTCCCCGGGACGGACGGCGACCTCGAAACGAAGGTCGGTCACGTCGTTGGTTTCGTCGTTCTTCAATGGACGGGTGTTCTTCCGTCCTATGACCTTCCAGCGCGCACCAATGAATTCGGCGATCTGCCCTTGCTGGACGCTGGTGACCTTCTCCGGCGGCTTGAGGTTCTTCTGGACGCCGTTCGACTCGTCCGCCCATTGCAAGACGAGAATGGCCGGGACGACGCACAGGAGCGCGATCGCCTGGAGAACGCGCCTGTCCCTCGGGCGCAGCCGCTGTTCGCGTTCAGGCTCGTCCCCGGCGCGGGGCTCCGGGGGGATGATCGACTGGGGTCTGGTCTCCGCGGCCGTCACGAGGTGCCCGCCCTGAGGTCGTAGCGGTCGGTGGCGCGCTGGACGAGCTCGTCCGCCCGCCCCCCGTTGAGGCCGAGGTCGATGTCGGCGGCGGCGGACAGCTGCGGCAGCAGCCCGCCCGTCCCGACGACGAGGTGCGCCCCTTCGACACGGTTCTTCGGCAGCTCGAACACGAACGCGGTCGGCGTCCAGATCATCGGCTGGAACGTCGGCGGCGACCCGCCGGACACGACCGACCCCCGCGGGTCCGCTGTGAACTCGTAGCCGCCGGGCGTCTCCAGCGTGGCCGTCCGCAGCTCCAGCGGCTCGCGGTGGCTCGTCGCCCGGACCCGGACGATGAGGTAGATCCCGTCCGTGCCGACCGGCGGCGGGTTGCCGAGGGTGAGGCCGGGCGCCAGCGACCTCGCCGCGTCCACCTTCTCGACCCGCACGCTGAAGTCGCGGTTGCCGACCTCCTCGCCGATCGTGCCGCCGCTCCGGATCGGGTCCAGCTCCGACGCCCTGACCTGAGGTTTCAGCGTGTACATCCACATCGCGCCCGCGAGCAGGACCGTCCCGCCGATGCCCGCGCCGCCCTTCAGCAGGATCTTCTGCGCGTTCATCGGGGACTCACGGCGAGGGTGAGGCGGCCGACGAGCTTGTCGTCCTCCGGGTCGACCATCCACTTGAACGTGCTGTCGGTGAAGCCGTGGTCGTACGTCCATTTGCGGAGGCCGACGGTGAGTTTCTGCGGCGCGTTCGACTGGCCGAGCTTCCACATCATGGACGCCTCGACCGGCAGGTCCGGCTGCACGACGCTGGTCTGCGCACCTCCGGCGACGCCCTCGGTCTGTTCGGGCCGCACCCATTTCCCGTCCTTGGTGAGGGCCGCGACGCCGTCCGCCAGCCCGCCCCGGTCGAGCGACTTGGTTTCCTTGCCCTTGTTGACGACCCTCATCCGCACGATGAGGAAGGGCTCCTTCCCGCCGCCGAAGCTGCTGCCCACCAGCCCGACCCGCGCGTCCCGGACGGTCACCGTGAACAGCCCGAGGTCGAGCGGCTTGCCCGCCGGCTCGGCCGGTTGTTCCGGGATCTTCTCGAAGCCGCCCGTCACCCACAGCACCGGAACGAGGACGGCCACCGCGCACACCGCGCACAAC
>JBOHBY010000263.1:0-5735 GCA_050698635.1 Spirillospora sp. | reverse complement strand
CCGCTCGAGACCGAGCCCGCGGCCCCCGACCGCAACCTGGCGATGGAGCTGGTCCGGGTGACCGAGGCCGCCGCGATGGCCGCGGCCCGCTGGGTCGGGCGCGGGGACAAGAACGGCGCGGACGGCGCCGCCGTGAACGCCATGCGCCAGCTGATCAACACCGTGTCCATGCAGGGTGTCGTGGTGATCGGCGAGGGCGAGAAGGACAACGCGCCGATGCTGTTCAACGGCGAGCGGGTCGGGGACGGCTCCGGCGCCGAGTGCGACGTCGCGGTCGACCCGGTGGACGGGACGCGGCTGACCGCCCTCGGTATGAACAACGCGATCGCGGTGCTGTCGGTGGCGCCGCGCGGGTCGATGTTCGACCCGTCCGCCGTGTTCTACATGGAGAAGCTGGTGACCGGGCCGGAGGCGGCGGGCGCGGTCGACATCGAGCGTCCGATCGCCGACAACATCCGCGCGATCGCCCGCGCGAAGGGGTCCTCGCCGCATGACGTGACGGTCTGCATCCTGGACCGTCCGCGGCACGAGGGCATCGTTCGGGAGGTCCGCGAGGCGGGGGCGCGGATCAAGTTCATCCTGGACGGCGACGTCGCCGGCGCGATCATGGCGTGCCGTCCGGGCACGGGCGTCGACCTGCTGCTCGGCATCGGCGGCACCCCGGAGGGCATCATCGCGGCGTGCGCGATCAAGGCGCTGGGCGGGGTGATCCAGGGCCGGCTGTGGCCGCAGGGCGACGAGGAGCGGCAGAAGGCCACCGACGCGGGCCACGATCTCGGCGCGGTGCTGACCACCGACGACCTGGTGACCTCCGACGACGTGTTCTTCGCCGCGACCGGCATCACCGACGGGGAGCTGGTCGACGGCGTCCGCTACAGCAAGGGCACGGCCGTGACGCATTCGCTGGTCATGCGCTCCCGCAGCGGCACGATCCGGACGATCGACAGCGAGCACCAGCTGAGCAAGCTCCGCGCCTACAGCGCGATCAACTTCGACACGGCCGTCTGAAAGGGCGCGGGCTAGCCGCCGCGGGTGAAGCGGCCGCGGACGCGGGCGCGCAGGGTGCGCTTCGGTGCCCTGACGCGCACCGAACCGAAGATCATCGTGCCGCCGACCTCGATGGTCGGGCCGTCGGGGACGGGCCGTGTGCGCAGGTCGCGGGTGCTGAGGATGGTGCGTCCCGTGACGTCCACGCGGACGCCGTCGGGCACGATCAGCCGGATCCGGCCGCCGAGGACCATCGAGTCGACCACGATGTGGCGGCGTTGCAGGACGGCCTCGCGCAGGTCGAGTTCGACCGTCCCGAACAGGGCGAGCAGGGGGAGCTTCACGGGGACGACCCAGCGCCCGTCCCGGCGGGTGCGGCCGAAGAAGACCGAGACGGGACGGTCGTCGACGAGGATCGGCTGGGACTCCTCGGGGCTGAGGTCGACGGTGAGGCCGGTGAGTTCGCCCAGCGTGCGGGCGGCGTAGGCGCGGGTGGTGCGGTCGGAGTGCTCGTCGGCGGTGAGCCGTCCGTCCGCGAAGGCCTCGCCGAGGACGGCGACGACGCGTTCCCGGTCGGCGTCGGACGCGCGCAGGTCGCGGACGCGCGTCACCTTCTCGGCGGCCGGCCGCGATCGGCCGTCTGGGTGCGGGGCGTCCACACCAAGAGATTAGCCCCCGCCGACCGCCCCACCCCGCGTAAAACGAGTGGGGTTATGTCCGGAATTTTCCCTAGTGTGAGAACTATGACGGTGCAACGAGCGCAGATCACGGCTGCCCAGGGGAAGTCCGAGGCGGCGGCGATCAGCCTCCGCGGCGTGGTGAAGCGCTTCGGCGACTTCACCGCCGTCGACGGGCTCGACCTGGAGGTCCCCACGGGCGTCTGCATGGGGCTGCTCGGCCCGAACGGCGCGGGCAAGTCGACCACGATGAAGATGCTGACCGCGCAGGCGATCGCGACCGGCGGCGACATCCGGGTGCTGGGCTTCCGCGTCCCGCGCGAGTCCAAGCGGGCGCGGGCGGCGATGGGCGTCGTCCCGCAGCAGGACAACCTCGACGAGGAGCTGACCGCCCGCGAGAACCTGGAGGTGTTCGCGCACCTGTACCGGGTGCCGCGCAGAGAACGGCGCCAGGCGGTGGACGACGCGCTCGCGCTCGCGCACCTCACCGAACGGCACCTGACCAAGGTGGACGACCTGTCCGGCGGCATGCGGCGGCGGTTGCTGATCGCGCGCGGGCTCGAACACCGGCCCGCTCTCGTCCTGCTGGACGAGCCGACCGTCGGCCTCGACCCGCAGGTGCGGGCCGAGTTGTGGGGTCTGATCGACGGGCTGCGCGCCGCGGGCACGACCGTGCTGATGTCGACGCACTACATCGAGGAGGCCGAGCGGCTCGCGGACGAGTGCGCACTGATGTCGCACGGCCGCGTCATCGCCCGCGGCTCCCCGTCGGCGCTGGTGGCCGAGTACGCGGGCGACCGGGTCGTCGAGCACTACGGCCCGCCCGACCGGCTGTCGGAGGTGGAACGGCTGGCCAGGGCGTCCGGCCTGCCGACGCGCCGTACCGGCCCTTCGGTGTCGGTGCTGAAGGCCGAGACCATCCCGCCCTCCCTGGAGGACGAGCTGGGCCCGGACGGCGTCCGCCGCGCCGCCAGCCTGGAGGACGTGTTCGTGATCTTGACCGGGGAGCGTGTGGAATGACGGCTTCGGCGCAGACGGCCGTGCGAGCCGAACGGGCACCGCGGCTGCGGCGGTTCGAGTTCGCGCCGGTGGCGGGCATCTGGCGGCACGAGCTGGCCCTCTACAAGCGGTACTGGAAGTCGCAGTCGTTCGCCTCGATGGTGGAGCCGACGTTCTTCCTGCTCGCCTTCGGCTACGGGTTCGGCTCGATGGTCGCGGTGATCGGGAACTACCGGTACCTGGACTTCGTCGCGACGGGCGTCGTCGGTACGGCCGCGCTGTTCACGTCGGTGTTCCCGGGGATGTTCAACGGCTACATCAGGCGCGTGTTCCAGCACACCTACGACGGGATGCTCGCCGCGCCGGTGGACGTCCACGAGCTGGTGACGGCCGAGGCCCTGTGGATCGCGGCCAAGTCGTCGGTGTACTCGTGCACGCCGATCGTGGTCGGGATGTTCTTCGGCCTCGACCCCGCGTTCGGGATGCTGCTGGTGCCGTTCGTGACGTTCTTCACCGCGCTCGGGTTCGGCCTGTTCGGGATGTGGACGTCCTCGGTCGTGCCGTCGATCAACTCGTTCGACTACGTGATCACCGGTGTGGTGACGCCGCTGTTCCTGATCGCCGGGACGTTCTTCCCCATCGAGTCGCTGCCGGGCTGGGCGCAGAACGTCGCGTACCTGAACCCGCTGTACCACTGCGTGGAGCTGGTCAGGGACGCGGTCTTCGACCTGAACCCGCTGGCCGACCTGGGACACCTGGCGGCCCTGATGGTGTTCGCCGCGCTGATGTGGCTCATCGCCGTCCGCGGCATGCGCAACCGCCTCATCGACTGACGGCGTACCGGTACCGTACCCTGACGCGAATCTTCTTCATGTTGCGTGCCGCTGGGAGGTTGGGGGCCGCATGCGTCAGGGCATCACCGTCCGGGACCGCCGGGCCCGGTTCGCCGCGTACGCGGCGTTCGCCGTCCAGGGGCTGTGCTTCGCCTCGCTCGTGACGCAGGTCCCGCGGATGCAGAAGGCGCACCATCTCAGCGACGGCACGCTGTCGCTCGTCCTGCTGATGGTGCCGCTGGTCGCCGGGGTGGGCAGCGTCGCGTCCGGGGCCCTGTTCCAGCGGTTCGGCAGCGGACCGGTGCTGCGCGTCTCCCAGCCCGCCGTCGCCGCCACGATCGCTGTCATCGGCCTCACCGGCGACAACGATCTCGCCCTCTACATCGCGGTCGCCGCGTTCGGGCTGTTCGTCGGCGCGGTGGACGCCTCGATGAACGCGCAGGCCGTCACGGTCGAACGCCGCTACGGCGTCAGCCTGATCACCGGCTTCTACGCGGTGTGGAGCGTCGCGGGAATCCTCGGCGGGCTCTGGGCGTCCCTCACCAACAAGATCGACCTGTCGCTGTTCACGGGCTTCGCGACCGCCGCTGCCGTCGGGATCGCCGCGTCCCTCGCCACCGGGCACCGCCTCCACCGCCGCGCGGACGAGGCCGAAGGGCCGACCGCCGAGGAGCTGAAGGCGGCCGGACGCAGCGTCCCGTGGCGGCCGATCCTCGTCGTCGGCGCCGCGATGGCCGTCGCCTACCTCGCCGACTCCGCGATCTCCGGCTACGGCGCCAAGTACCTGGACGACGAACTGTCCGGCACCGACTGGATCGCGCCGCTCGGCTACGTCGCCTACCAGATCGCCATGGTGGTCAGCCGCGCCGTCGCGGACCTCGCCGTCCGCCGCTCAGGGCCCGTCCGGGTGGTGCGGCTCGGTGGCGCCGTCGGCATCATCGGCATGGTCGGCGTGGTCGCGGCGCCCAACGCGGCCTTCGCCATCACCGCGTTCGCGATCGCCGGGCTCGGGCTCAGCGTGATCGCCCCGGTGTCCTTCTCCGCCGCCGGACGCGTCGACCCGACCGGCCTGGGCGTGGCGGTGGCCCGCGTGAACATCTTCAACTACGTGGGCTTCGTCCTGGGCGCCGCGATCGTCGGCGCCATCGCGCCCCTCAGCGCGGACCACGGCCTCCGCCTGGCCTTCATAGCCCCCACCGCGCTCATCCTCGTCATCTTCGCCACCGCGAAGGGGTTCGATCCCGTCCCGATCAAAGACGACCGCCCGGACGCCCCCGCCATGGAACGTCCCATCGCCTGACACGCGCCACAACACGCCAACGCACCAACGCACCAACACGCCAACACGCCACAACACGCGAAACCCCCGCCCGCGCGGGACGCGCGAACGGGGGCTCGGAACGGATTGGTCAGGCGTTCTCCATCAAGCGGATCGCCTTCTCGCCTTCGGCCTGGGCCTGCTCCGGGGTCATATCTTGCAGCGCGCGGCTCAGTGCGACCTCGGCGGCGTCGGCCGCGGCACGGAGGGTCACGGCGTGCTCCTGTGCCCTTTCGAGGTCGCCCAGGCCGACACAGTCGAAGGCCACCTGCGCGTCGTGGCCCGCCATCTTCAGCTGCCGCGCGGCCTCTTCAAGACTCATGGATCACTCCTACCTCGGGGATCGGTGTCCTACCCCTCAGCACGCTCGGTAATCGCTTGGCCCAGCAGTTGCGCGGCCTTGACCAGGCGCGGCTCGGCGAGACCCGCATACCCCAGGACGAGGGCGGGCGTGGCGTGACCAGCCCGTCCGGGCGACCACATGGGACGCGCGCCCGCGACGGACACACCGGCCCGCGCGGCACGGGCCACGACCCCGGCCTCGTCGCAGCCCCGGGGAAGCTCCACGTAGAGGTGGATGCCCGCCGAGACGCCGCGGACCGCGGCGCCGGGCAGGTTGACGTCGAGCGCCTCGGCCAGCGCGTCCCGCCTGGAGCGGTACCGCCGCCGCATCATGCGCAGGTGCCGGTCGTAGCCGCCGCTCCTGATCAGCTCCGCCAGGGCGTACTGCTCCAGGACGGGCGCGCCCAGGTCGGTGGTCCCGCGATGCTCCCGCAGCCGCTTGGCGACCGACGGTGACGCCAGCGCCCAGCCGAGGCGGAGCGCGGGGGCCAGGGACTTGCTCACCGAGCCGAGCAGGACGACGCGGTCGGGGTCGACGCCCTGGAGGCAGCCGTCGGGCTCGCGGTCGTAGCGGAACTC
>JBOHBY010000262.1:0-2460 GCA_050698635.1 Spirillospora sp. | reverse complement strand
GCCGGAAACCGCCGGGCCGGAACGCCGCCCCCACCACGCGGCCGTCGCCCGCGATCTCCTCCACGAACTCGTCCCGCACGACCCCCACGACCCGCGCCCGCGTCTGGCCCCCGGCGAGGTAGCTCGTGAAGGTCAGGTGGACGTTCGGCCGCGTGAGCACCCGCTGCCGGTGTGCGGGGCGCCCGCGCAGATCCCAGCGCAGCACCCAGAAGTTCTCGACGAACGGGGCGAGCGCGGGCGGCGGCGCGATCCGCTCGACCCGGAACCGCTCCAGGCCCTCCCGCGCCCGCAGGATGCCCCGCGTGTCGTCGGGGAGGAGTCGTGCCATCACCCCAGGCTAGCCGTGTCGCGTCCGTACAAGACCGGGCGCCGCGGCCCGCCCTAGGGTGCGGAACACGTTCGAACACGCATGCGAAGGAGAGATCGTGGACATCCGGAACCTGATGCTTCCCGCCGCGACGACCGCGGTGCGGATCGTCCGGGAGGTCCCGGGCGGGCTGCTGGACGCGCCGACACCCTGCCCGGACTGGGACGTCCGGGCCGTGGTCAACCACCTGATCCTCTGGAACGGACGCGGCGCGACGGCCGCCCGCAAGCTGCCGCCCACCGGCCCGGACGAGGGCCACGACTTCACCTCCGAACCGGGCTGGGCCGACCGTTTCGAGGCCCAGGCCCGCGGGACCGCCGAAGCATGGCGGCAGGACGATGCCGCCTGGGAGGGAAACACCAGCCTCACCGGCAGCAAGCCCGGCATGCCCGCCGGATTCATCGCCGGGATGCTGTTCGTCGAATGCGTCGTCCACGGCTGGGACATCGCCGTCGCCACCGGCCACGACCCACGTCTCGCGCCGGAGCTCGTCCAGGCGGCGTGGGAGCAGACCGTCCCGATGGCCGAGATGAGCCGGGAGTACGGGGTGTTCGGCGAGCAGATCGCCGTCCCGGACGACGCGCCGCCGCTCGACCGCCTCCTCGGCCTGGCCGGACGCGACCCGCACTGGAAACCCTGACGCTTCCAGGGGCCCGCGCACTCTACGCTTGGGGCATGTCTTCGAGTGCACCGATCCGCGTCCGTTTCGCTCCGTCCCCGACCGGCATGTTCCATGTCGGCGGCGCCCGCTCGGCGCTGTTCAACTGGGTGATGGCCGCGCAGTCGGGCGGGACGCTCGTGCTGCGGATCGAGGACACCGACGCCTCCCGCAACAGCCCCGAGTGGACCGAGGGCATCATCCGCGCCCTCGCCTGGCTCGGGATGGACGGCGAGCAGTACGAGGGCCCCTACTTCCAGTCGGCCAACGCCGACCGGCACGCCGAGGCCGTCCAGGCGCTGAAGGACCAGGGCCGCGCCTACTACTGCGACTGCACCCGCGAGGCCGTGACCGCCCGCACCGGCGACCAGCACAAGGGCTACGACGGCTTCTGCCGCGACCGCGGCCTGGAGCCCGGCCCCGGACGGGCCCTGCGCTTCCGCACCCCCGACGACGGCCAGACCACCGTCGTCGACCTGCTGCGCGGCAAGCCGGTCTTCGAGAACGCCGTCCTGGAGGACTTCGTCATCGCCCGCGCCGACGGATCGGTCATGTTCCTGCTCGCCAACGCCGTCGACGACATGAGCCAGGGCATCACCCACGTCGTGCGCGGCGAGGAGCACCTGTCCAACGCGCCCAAACAGCAGCTGCTGTGGGAGGCGCTCGGCAGCGAGCCGCCCGTCTGGGCGCACGTCCCCGTCATCGTGAACGAGAAGCGGCAGAAGCTGTCCAAGCGCCGCGACAAGGTCGCCCTTGAGGACTACCAGGCCGAGGGCTACCTCGCCGACGCCATGCGCAACTACCTGATGCTGCTCGGCTGGGCCCCGTCCGGCGACCGCGAGATCGTCCCGTGGGACGTCGTCGTCGACGAGTTCCGCATCGAGGACGTCAACACCTCGCCCGCGTTCTTCGACGAGAAGAAGCTCCGCGCGTTCAACGGCGAGTACATCCGCGCGCTGCCGCCCCAGAAGTTCATCGCCGAGTGCCTGCCGTTCCTCCAGGACGCCCCGTTCGACGTGGACGTCTCCGTCTTCGCCGAGCTGGCGCCGCTGGCGCAGACCCGGATCGCGCTGCTGTCGGAGATCGTCCCGATGATCGACTTCGCGTTCCTGGACGAGCCGCCGTCCGACGAGCAGTCCTGGAACAAGGCCATGAAGGAGCCCGCCGCCGCGATCCTCGCCGCCGCCGAGGCCGCCTACCAGGACGCCCCGTGGAACGCCGCCGAGCTGAAGGACACGCTGGAGCGCATCGGCGCCGAGCACGGCCTCAAGCTCGGCAAGACGCAGGCGCCCGTCCGCGTCGCCGTCACCGGCCGCACCGTCGGCCTGCCGCTGTTCGAGTCCCTGGAGATCCTCGGCCGCGACCGCACCCTCACCCGCATCGCCGCCGCCCGCGCTGTGCTTATTGGCGGGTAGCCCGGGTCGAGGCGCCTGGG
>JBOHBY010000261.1:0-2136 GCA_050698635.1 Spirillospora sp. | reverse complement strand
GCGTGAGCCCGCCGACGGCGTCGTACTCCAGGTCTGCGGTCTCGTCCAGCATGACGCGGCCCACCAGCGGGGCCACGGCGCCGTCCAGCGTCACCCGGCGCAGGTCCACGTACCAGGACGCCCGCTTCCCCGAGGACAGCACGAAGTCCCCGTGCACGACGGCCTTGTCCTTGATCTGTCGCAGCAGCTCATCACGATCGCTCACATGAAGAACCCTATTGCCGCCGTGTACGGTGCCCGGCATGACGCCGGGAACGATGGTCCTGCTGCACGAACCCAACGCCACCGCGGCCGCCTGGGGTGATCTGCCCGAGATGCTCCGCTCGTACGGCCTGGACGTGATCGCGCCCGACGTCCCCGACGACACCGGCCCCCGCTACATCGCCCGCGTCTCCCTCACCATCACCGCGACCGACCCCACGCCCCCACTGGCGTTGGCCGCGCACGGCTCCGCGGGCCCGCTCCTCCCCGGTATCGCCCTGGCCCAGCGCGCCGCACACCGTCCCATCGCCGCCTACGTCTTCATAGACGCCGACCTGCCCCGCCCTCTCCGCCACGACCACGGGTCACCGCACGACGACGTCCCCCTGCCCCCAGATTGGCCAGAGGCGCCCTGCGGCTACCTCCGCACACACTTGGACCGAACCGCGTCCTCAGGCCACGACCAGGCGATCAGAGAGGCCCGCCTACGCGGCTGGCCAGTAACCGAACACGAACCCCCCACAGCCGTAGCCCAATCCCTAAGCGCACTACTGCTAGCTCTCTAACCCAGGGGGTCGCCCCCCTGGGTTAGCTACGCGTTTTTTAGGAGGTCGTCCAAGAGGGCGTCGTAGTCGTCTTCGCCTCGGCCCAGGTCTATGCGGGCTCGGTAGCGGAGGCGGAGGAGGGCTTCGAGGCTGTCTTCGGCTATGGCGACGTCGTCGGGGCCGGGGGTGAGGGTGTCGGCTTCGGGGGCGGGGGGTTCGTCGGGTCCGCCGCCGATGCCGGTGCCCACGGCGCGGTCGCGTAGGGCGAGGATGACGTCGGCGCCGCTGGTGGCCCAGTCGTGGGCGCCGGTGGCGTCGCCTTGGGCGTAGAGGACTTCGGCCACGGTGCGGTAGACCTCGGGGTCGCGTGGCCGGTCGGCGCGGATCTGCTCGACGAGGGTGCGGGCCTCGTCGGCGCGGCCGAGTTCGAACAGGGCGTCGGCTAGGTAGGCGCGCGGGTCGCCGTAGGTCTCGCCGCCGTCGTCCATGGCTCGGCGGTACAGCTCGGCGGCCCTGCCGTGGTCACCGGCGTGCTGCCACTGCTCGCCGGCGCGGAGCAGGACGTTGGCGCGTGACACTCCGCCGGACACCGACTCGGCCAGCTCGGACAGCCGACGGGCCGCCGAGATGTGATCGCCGGTGCGCAGGGTGTCGAACTCCAGGTCGTCGAGGTCGTCTTCCGTCACGTGCGTCACGCTTCAACGCTACCCGCCGCCGCCCGGCCGAAGCGGGCGAATCGATGATGATCGTGGAAATACCGGGGCGTAGGTGTCAGCTCACCTGCGGGAACGTTCTAGGGCGTCCCAGAATCCGCGGCGCAGGGCGTGGCGTACCTCGTCGTGCAGGAGGAAGTCGATCGGGAGGGAGGAGCCCTGCAGGAGGCGGGCCTCAAGGTCGGACGGCATGCGCGGTTTGCGGGCGAGGACGGCCTCCAGCCACAGCGCGGGCGCGTCCCTGGCGACGGACTCGCCGAAGTCCTGGCCTTCCTGGTGGGCGGCCTTCACGGCGTCCGCCAGCGTCGGGGCGCTCTGCTGCACGGGGACGGGCGAGATCTGCTGCGGGCCGGTGTAGGGGCCGTGCGGACGCGATTCCGGCTGCACCGACTGGGGCGGCGGTGGCGGGGACGGCGCGGGGACGGGCGACGTGTACTGCGGGCCGGGTGACGAGGTGTATTGCGGGCCGGGCGGCTGCGCGGGCGGAACGGACGCGGGCGGAGGCGGTGCGGCGGGGGCCGGGGGCGGCGCCTGAGTGGAGGACGGTCCGGGCGTCGGGGCGGGCTGGAGCGGGAGCTGGTGGCCGCCGGTGACGTAGGGCGGGCCGCTGGGGGTGCCGCCGGGCAGCGGCATCGGGCCGGTGGGGCCGCCGGCGGCCGGGGTGCCCAGCACGCTGC
>JBOHBY010000260.1:0-1947 GCA_050698635.1 Spirillospora sp. | reverse complement strand
GCGGTGGACCGGCTCGGTGAGGAGGCGCGCCGCAAGGGCGCGAACACGGTGGTCGGCATGCGGTTCGACACGGCCGCGGTCGCCGGCGGCTTCGAGGTCTGCGCGTACGGGACGGCGGTCTGGGCCGAGCCCGCGCAGCCGCAGCCGCAGGCCCCGCCGCAGCAACAGCAACCGCATCCGCAGCAGAAGCCGCCCTACGGCGACCCGCAGGCCGGTGGCCCGCCGATGGTGGCGCGCAACCTCACGATGGGCCTGCACGACCGCCCCCGCTGACCCCGCACCGCGCCTGCGCCCCCCGCGCGCCGCGCCTGCGCCCCCGCGTAAGGACGTGTTGCGACGGGGCCTCTTGACCTGCTGAGGTTAGGCTTGGCTAACCTAGGGTCGCCTCATCCTCAGCATGTCCCTGGAGCCCGTCATGCGCCCTGTCTCCGTGCTCGCCGCCGCCGGCGCCGCCGCCGTGTCGATGTCCCTGCTGTCGGCGTGCGGTGGTGACGACTCGGCGGACGCCGCGGGCGCCATCCCCGTGACGGCGACCGACGACACCTGCGAGGTGTCCAAGACGGACCTCACCGCCGGCAAGACCACCTTCAAGGTCAGCAACAAGGGGTCGAAGGTCAACGAGTTCGAGGTCATCAAGCCGGACGGCAAGATCCTCGCCGAGCGGGAGAACATCGGCCCCGGCACCAGCGTCGACTTCGTGGTGAACCTGCCCGCCGGGACGTTCAAGCTGCTGTGCAGCGCCGGGCAGACGGGCAAGGGACCGTCCCACGACGTCACCGTGACCGGCTCCGGCACGGCCTCCGGCGGCGGCGACCAGCGGCTGAGCCAGGCCGCCGCCCAGTACAAGACGTTCGTCATCGCGCAGCTCGACGACACGATCGCCAAGACGCGGACGTTCGTGGACGCCGTCAAGAAGAACGACGTCGAGAAGGCCAAGGAGCTGTACGCGCCGTCCCGCGTCGGGTGGGAGACGATCGAGCCGGTCGCGGAGAAGTTCGGCGACATCGACCCCAAGGTCGACGCCCGCGAGGCCGACCTGAAGCCGGAGGAGAAGAAGGACTGGTCCGGCTGGCACCTGCTGGAGAAGGCGCTCTGGCAGGACGGCTCCGTCAAGGGCAGGCAGAAGTACGGCGACCGGCTGCTCCAGGACCTCGGCGTGCTGAAGTCGCGCCTGCCGGGCCTCACCCTCGACCCGGTGAACGACATGGCGGGCGGTGCGAAGGAACTGCTCGACGAGGTCGCGACCGGCAAGGTCACCGGCGAGGAGGAGGCGTTCAGCCACACCGACCTCGTCGACTTCAAGGCGAACGTGGACGGCGCGAAGAAGATCTACGACCTGCTCAAGCCGGTCGTCCAGGAGCGGGACGCGCAGCTCGCCACCGATCTCGACGCCGGTTTCGGCGCGGTCGAGGCGCTTCTGAAGAAGCACGAGAAGGGCGACGGCTACGTCTCCTACGACACGGTCGGCAAGGACGACCGCAAGAAGCTCGCCGACGCGGTGAACGCGCTGGGCGAGCCGCTGTCGAAGCTCGCCGAAGTCGTGGCGAAGTAAGCGAAGGGCAGGTGGCGAGATGACCGGGCCGGTGGGCGATGGGACGCGTCCGGGGCTGTCGCGGCGGCGGATGCTCGGGTTCTCCGGGGCGAGCCTCGTGGTCGGCGCCGCCGCCGGGGCGGGCCTTGACCGGGTCGCCCTCGCGGACGAGGACCGGGACGGCGACGCGGGCGCGGCCGTCGCGTTCCACGGTGCCCACCAGGCGGGCATCGCCACACCCGTCCAGGACAGGCTGCACTTCGCTGCGTTCGACGTGACGACCGGCGACCGGGCGAAACTCGTCCGGATGCTCAAGGAGTGGACGGACGCCGCCGCGGCCATGACGGCGGGCCGCCCGGTCGGGGACGGCGCGGTCGGCGGTGTCGCGGTGGCTCCGCCGGACGACACCGGTGAGG
>JBOHBY010000259.1:0-9389 GCA_050698635.1 Spirillospora sp. | reverse complement strand
CCGCTCGAGACCGAGCCCGCGGCCCCCGACCGCAACCTGGCGATGGAGCTGGTCCGGGTGACCGAGGCCGCCGCGATGGCCGCGGCCCGCTGGGTCGGGCGCGGGGACAAGAACGGCGCGGACGGCGGCGTCCGCGCCCCCGCCGGATCGGGCGGCCGCGCAGGCAAGGGATCGTTTCCCCCTGGGAGAGGGCGTAATCTCAGGCATCATGAGCAGCCACATCGACGTGCCGTCCGGCGAGGTGACACGCGACGGGGACGCGGTGCCCGCGGGCGCCGCCGCACGCCCTTCCGACCGCGGGGCCGCCACGCGCGGCGCCCTTCTGGCCGCGGCGAGGGACGTCTTCTGCGAATCCGGCTTCGCCCAGGCCGCGGTGACCGACATCGTCGCCAAGGCGGGCGCGAGCGTCGGCAGCCTGTACCACCACTTCAACGGGAAGGCCGACCTGTACCTGACGCTGTTCGAGGAGTTCCAGGTCGGCCAGCAGGAGCGCACCCGCGAGGCGATCAACGCGATCCGGGACGCGGGCGAGACCGACCCGATGCGCCAGTTCCTCGCCGGCGCGCGCGCCTACCTCGACGGCTGCCTCGCGGAGCGCGACGTGTCCCGGCTGTTCATCTCCGGCGACGGCCCGCCAGGATTCGACCGCGTGATGCGGCAGCGGCTCGGCAAGTGGGCGCGCCGCAGCGCCGCGCTGTTCCACACCTCCGACGGCGGTGTGGACGAGGCCCTGGTCATCGTCCTGACCGGCGCGATGGCGGGCGCGGTCTCGGAGATCTCCCTGATGGACGACGAGGACGCCGCCCGCCGCCTCGCCGACGAGATCATGGCCATCGTCGGCACCATCACCAACCCCCGTACGGGGCAGCGCTGACCGTGGGGGATCCTGGAGGGGTGACCGACAAGACAGCGCAGACCCGGCCCGCCGAGCCGGCGGTGATCGCGGTGAGTCCGGGCGTCCACAAACGGCTGACGTCGGGGCTCGGCGGCTTCACCATGGCGATCGGCGCGTGCCTGCTGGTCGTCCTGGTGATCTACGGCATCACGCCCCGCAGCAACGAGGAGGTCCTGCCGACCGTCGACTACGGCACGCAGCTGTGGGCGATGCGCAACGACGCGCCGTACACGTCGTACGCGCCGGAAGGGCTCTCGTCCCGGTGGCGTCCGACCAGTTCCCGGCTGGACGGCCTGGAGGAGGGCGGCAAGAAGCCCGTCGCCTGGCACCTGGGGTTCGTGACGCCCAGCGACGAGTACGCGGCGCTGGAGCAGAGCAACCAGAAGGCGTCGGAGTACGTCCCGCGCATGACCAACAGCAGCAAGGCGATCGGCACGCAGCAGGTCAACGGCGTCGCCTGGACGAAGTACCACCGCAAGGACAAGAAGGCGAACTCCCTGGCCCGGACCCTCCTGGATGGGGTGAGCCTCGTGGTGACCGGCACGGCGTCCTACGAGGAGCTGGCGTTCCTGGCGGCGTCGCTCAAACCGCAGAGCAAGGCGAAGGTGGGCCTGACCCCGTCGGCGACCCCCACACTCCCGCGCTCCTGACGACCAGAAGGGCGCCCGAGAACGGGGCGCCTTAGAACGGGGCGCCTTAGAACGGGGCGGGGGCGTCGCCGTTCTCGGGCCGGTCGAGTGCGGCGGCCAGCCGGGCCCGCGCGCCTTCGAGCCACTCCTCGCACACGGCGGCGAGCTTCTCGCCCCGCTCCCACAGGCCGAGCGACTCCTCCAGCGTCAGCCCGCCGGCCTCCAGCCGCTTGACGACGTCCGCCAGCTCGTCGCGCGCCTGCTCGTACGACGGCTTCTCGGCCGTCCCCTTCTCGTCCGCCATCTGCCCCACCCTACGGCCCTCGCCCTACGAACCAGCCGCTACGAACCAGCCGCTACGAACCAGCGCGCTCGGAGACGGTCGCGCCGAGACGGCCGCGGGCCAGCCGGATGTTCAGCGGTTCGCCGTCCTCGACCGCCGACGCCTCCCGCACGACCTGCCCGTCCTCCCGCTGGACGATCGCGTACCCGCGTTCCAGCGTCGCGGCGGGGGACAGGGCCAGCAGCCGGGCGCGGGTGTGGGACAGTTCGTCACCGGCCCGGTCCAGCGCGCCGGACAGGCTCCGCCGCGACCGGTCGCGCAGCGCCATGACCTGCTCGGACTGCCGTTCGATCTCCCGTACCGGGTCGGCCAGCGCCGGCCGTGACCGGATCGAGCGCAGCCACGCCAGCTCCCGCTCCACGCCGCCCGCCAGGCAGCGCCGCCCCCGGTCGCGCAGCTGCCGGACGAGCTGGAGCTGCTCGCGCACGTCCGGGACGGCCTTCTTCGCCGCGTCCGTCGGGGTGGACGCCCGCACGTCCGCGACGAGGTCGAGCAGCGGCGCGTCCTGCTCGTGCCCGATCGCGCTGACCACGGGGGTGCGGGCCGCCGACACCGCGCGGACGAGCGTCTCGTCCGAGAACGCGAGCAGGTCTTCCATCGCGCCGCCGCCACGCGCGATGATGATCACATCGATCTCGGGATCGGCGTCGAGCGACCGCAGCGCCTCCATGACCTCGCCGACCGCGTACGAGCCCTGCACCGCGGTGTTCTCGACCCGGAACGCCACCGCCGGCCACCGCCGCCGCGCGTTCTGCAGGACGTCGTGCTCGGCGTCGGAGTCGCGCCCGCAGATCAGCCCGACCTTGCCGGGCAGGAACGGCAGCGGCCGTTTGCGCTCGGGCCGGAACAGCCCCTCGGCGGCCAGCACCCGCTTGAGCCGCTCCAGCCGGGCGAGCAGCTCGCCGACGCCGACCGGCCGGATCTCCAGGACGCTCAGCGAGAACGTCCCGCGGTTGATCCAGAAGTCGGGCTTGGCGTGCACGACGACGCGTGCCCCGTCCGCCACCGCGGGCCCGGCGGCCTCGAACACCGCGCGCGGCCCGACGACCCGGACCGACATGTTCGCCACCGGGTCACGGAGCGTCATGTAGACCGTCCCGCCGCGGGCGTTGAGGTCGGTGATCTGGCCCTCGACCCAGATCCGGCCGAGCCTGCCGATCCAGCCGCTCACCGCCTGCAGGACCGTCCGCACCGGGACGGGGGACTCCGCCGAGGTCTCCATCGCCATGCGGGAAGCCTACGGCGCGTGCCACCCTTCGCGGGCGGACGGGCTGTGGCCGAGAAGACACCGCCCGCCCTTCACATCTAGGAGAGTCACCGTGACCGCATCCGAACGCGAGCTGGCCGAACAGCTCGGCCTGCGCCTGCGCCACATCGTGCTGATGCTCAGGCGCGCCGGCGCAGACCAGCCGATCACGAGCCAGCAGCTGTCCGTGCTCGGGTCCCTGGAGCACGGGCCGCGCAGGATGTCCGAGCTGGCCGCCGAGCACGGCGTCCGGATGCCGACCATGACCGCGCAGATCAACCGGCTCGAACGCGACCGGCTCGTCACCCGCGGCCGGGACGGCGCCGACGCGCGCGTCGTCACCGTCCGCCTCACGGAGACGGGACTCGGCCGCCTGGCCGCCGGCCGGGAACGCCGGATCGGCTTCCTCGCCAGACGTTTCGCGGACCTGACGGCCGAGGAGCGCGCGTCCGTGGCCGCCGCGCTCCCCGCCCTCGACAAGCTCCTCGGCGCCGAGGAGACACGTGCTCCCTGACCCCTGCCGGAGGCGTCTCAGCTGCTGCCGTTGAGTTTCGCTATGCGGCGCTCGTACATGCCTATGACGTCGTCACGGGCAGCGTGATCGCGCTCGTACTCGCGCAGCAGCTTCACCTGGTCGACGGACAGGCCGCGCAGGCGTGCGCGCAGTTGCGGCAGCGTGGCGTTGTCGTAGTCGGGCACCGGGAGCTCTGGCGCGGGCTTGGCGGGCTTGGCGGATTTGGCGGGTTTCGGCTTCTGTTCGGCGGATTTCGGCTCCGGGGCCGAGGCGGTCTCGGCGGCTTGCTCGGCGGCGGGCTCGGCGGACTCGGCGGCGTCGGCGGTGGGCTCGGTGGAGCGAGCCGCCTTCTCGGCCGACTTGTGGTGCCTTCCCAGCGCGCCGGGCTTCGCGGGCTTCGGCGGCGCCCCAGGACGGGCGTGCTTGGGCGTATGCCGCGCCCCCTCGTCCGGCTTGCCGATCGAGATCTCGTCGGCGGCCTCTTTCGCGGCGGGCTTCGGCCGGGCGGGCGGCTCGGCGACCCGCGTCCCCCGGACGGGCCCGGACTCCGGCCGGGACTCCGGCTCGGCCGCTTCGCCTTCGCCGCGGACGCGCTCCACGACGCGTCCGACGACCTTCTCGGCCGTGACCTGGACGTCGTCGCGCAGCCGCCCGAGCACCGGCTTCACGCCGCCGCCCTCGGTGATCTCCCTGTAGTCCCGGCTCATCCGGTCGCCGAGGAGCAGCGCCCTGCCGACGCCGAACATGGCCAGCCGGACCGCGTGCAGCGGAAGGTCGCGGACCTGTTCGCCCACCGTGTCCTGCACCTGCTGTTTGAGGCGGCGCGGCGATCTCGTCATCGTCTTTCCTCTTTCTTGCCGACGTGGACACCCCCGGGCCCGGCGGCCGCGTCCGCCGCTGTACGGGCCTTGGGCCGTCACTCGTACGATAGACGCATGACCGTAAACACCAAGCGCCGTGTCCTGCTCGCCAAGCCGCGTGGCTACTGCGCCGGCGTTGACCGCGCTGTGGAGACGGTCGAGATCGCTTTGGAGAAGTATGGGGCGCCGATCTACGTCCGGAAGCAGATCGTCCACAATGTCCACGTCGTCAAGACGCTGGAGGAGCGCGGCGCCGTCTTCGTCGACGAGACCGAGGAGGTCCCCGAGGGCGCCATCGTCGTGTTCTCCGCGCACGGCGTCGCGCCCACCGTGCACGAGGAGGCCAGGGGCCTGAACCTGCGCACCATCGACGCGACCTGCCCGCTGGTCACCAAGGTCCACAAGGAGGCCGTGCGGTTCGCCGCCCAGGGCTACGACATCCTGCTGATCGGGCACGAGGGCCACGAGGAGGTCATCGGCACCACCGGCGAGGCGCCCGACCACATCCACCTCGTCGACGGCCCCGGCGACGTCGCGAACGTCACCGTCCGCGACCCGGAGAAGGTGGCGTGGCTGTCGCAGACGACGCTGTCGGTGGACGAGACCATCGCCACCGTCGAGAAGCTGCGCGAGCGGTTCCCCAAGCTGACCGACCCGCCGTCCGACGACATCTGCTACGCGACGCAGAACCGGCAGGTCGCGGTGAAGGAGATGGCGGCGCAGGCCCAGTTCGTGATCGTGGTCGGGTCGACGAACTCCTCCAACTCCGTCCGGCTGGTCGAGGTCGCCAAGGAGCACGGGGCGTCCGACGCCCGCCTGGTCGACTACGCCGAGCACATCGACCCGGCCTGGCTGGAGGGCGTCACCACGGTCGGCGTCACCAGCGGCGCGTCCGTCCCGGACGAGCTGGTCGAGGAGGTCCTGGCCTGGCTGCGCGAGCGCGGCTTCCCCGAGGCGGAGGAGATCGAGTCCGTGCCGGAGAGCATGCGCTTCTCGCTCCCGAAGGAACTCCGCAAGGACCTGCGCATCACACCGGTCTGACGCCTAGTCCAGGTCTTAGTCCACGTCTTAGTCCAGGTCTTAGTCCACGTCGCCGTGGTGCAGGCGGCTGCGGCGGCGTTCCTGCGTGGTCGTGGGGGACTCGTCCCAGCGCACGGGGTTCTCGTTCTCCTCCTTCTCGAAGAGGCGGACCCCGGCGAGCTTGTCCCGCAGCTCCTTGACGTTCGTCCTGAGCCCCCGGGCCAGGCAGATGACCACCACCAGCACCGTCCCGAAGAACAGCCACGGCGCGGTGGACGCGAGCGCGGTCAGGACGCCGACCGTCATGCCGCGCAGCAGCGACCCATCGCCGAGCGTGGTGACGAAGACGACCGTGAACGTGGCGGCGAAGAACACCAGCGGCGGGCTGACGACCAGCGTCAGCAGGTCCGCCGGCCGGGTCGCGAACGCGGCGAGGGCGCAGCCCACGGCGAAGCCGCCGCCCGCGAGCAGCCCGACGCCGAACCAGTGCGACAGCAGCCCGCACACCACCCCGGCGCCGAACATCACGACGATCCCGCCGCGTCCGGTGAGGCTGATCGGACCGCCCGGGGCGGCCTTCGGGCGCGCCCGTGCGGAGGAATCGCGGCGCTCACGTCCCACTGGACCCTCCAGGGCCGGCGAGGCGCCGCCCGGCGCGTCGCTTACCGTCGATGAACTCATCGCCACCCCTCACGCTGCTCGGGGACGGCCCGTTCGCCGAAACCTATCGGTTCTGGGGCTGTTCCAGGCTGGGACCAAGTCTCGTCGGGCACGCCCTCGTCGAGCACACTTTCGCCGGGCATGCGGTCGTCGGGCATGCGGTCGTGCTTGTCGAACGGTTCGTCGTGTGCGGTGAGTTCCGCCGCGGAGAGCGCGCGCGGGCTCTCCTCCACCGGACGGGCGCCGTCCAGGACGTCGTCGACCACGCCCAACTCGTTCAACCTGCGCGCACTGACCAGCACACGCGTTTCCAGCGTTCCGATCGTCCGGTTGTAGGACTTGATGGCCCCGGTCAGCGCGCGACCCAGTTCGTCTACGTGCTGCCCCATCGTGCCCAGGCGCTCGTACAGTTCCTTGCCCAGGTCGAAGACCGCGCGGGCGTTCCGGGAGAGGGCCGCCTGCTGCCACGTGTAGGACGCCGTCCGCAGCATCGTGATGAGGGTCGTCGGAGTGGCGATGTGCACGCGGCGCCGCATCGCGTACTCCAGCAGGCCCGGGTCACGGTCGAGCGCGGGCGCCAGGAACGCCTCGCCCGGAATGAACAGGATGACGAACTCCGGCGCGGGGCTGAACGCCTGCCAGTACGACTTCGCCGCCAGCCGGTCGACGTGGTCGCGCAGATGCCGGGCGTGCGCGTCCAGCCGTACCGGATCGCCGCTTTCGGCGGCCTGGAGGTACGCGGCCAGCGAGACCTTGGAATCGACCACGATGCTCTTGCCGCCGACCAGCCGCACCACCATGTCGGGACGCACCGTCCCGTCGGCGGTGACGGCCGTGGCCTGCTCGTCGAAGTCGCAGTGGTGCGTCATCCCGGCGAGTTCCACGACGCGGCGGAGCTGGAGCTCGCCCCACCGTCCCCGCGCCTCGGGCCGTTGCAGCGCCCTGACCAGCGACTGCGTCTCCCGGCGCAGCTGGTCGGAGCTCTGCCGGACGAAGTCGACCTGCTTGGCGAGCATCGCGTGCGACTCGCGGCGTCCCGTCTCGACCTCGCGGAGCTGCTCCTCGACCTTCGCGAGGGTCTCCTTCAGTGGCGCGACCAGATGCTCGACTGCCTGCTGCCGCCGCTCCAGCTCACCGGCCGCCTCGACGCCCGCCGCCTTCAGCCGTGCGTCCGCCAGCTCCAGGAACCGCTGGTTGCTGGCGTCCAGCGCCTTCGCGGACAGGTTCTCGAAATGCTCGGCCATCCGCTCCTCGGCGTAGGCGAGCTTCTCCTCCGCCGCCCGCGCCCGCGCGATCAGCGCGCCCTGCCTGCTCGTCGCCAGCGCGTACCCGGCGACGGCGCCGAACACGGCGCCGACGAGAAGGCCGGCGAACAGCGCGAGGTCCATCCGTTCATCGTGACAGCGCGGCCGCGAACGGCGACCGCGACTCGCCGGTACGCCTACCGTCCCCGGACATTTGGCCCACAATTCACCAAGGCGCGGCCCAGCGGATGAACTGGGCAGCCCAACAGGTCGCGGGACGCCCATAAACTTGACCGCCGTGAGCCTCTCCATCGGAATCGCCGGGCTGCCCAACGTCGGCAAGTCCACCCTGTTCAACGCGCTGACCAAGAACGACGCGCTGGCCGCCAACTACCCGTTCGCGACCATCGAGCCCAACGTCGGCGTGGTCGGCGTGCCCGACCCGCGCCAGGCCGTGCTGGCGGAGATCTTCGGCTCGCAGAAGATCATTCCGGCGACGATGGAGTTCGTGGACATCGCCGGGATCGTCAAGGGGGCGTCCGAGGGGCAGGGGCTCGGCAACAAGTTCCTCGCCAACATCCGGGAGACCGACGCGATCTGCCAGGTCATCCGTGTCTTCGACGACCCGGACGTCACCCACGTGGACGGCGACGTCGCCCCGTCCCGCGACATCGAGACGATCAACACCGAGCTGATCCTGGCCGACCTCCAGACGATCGAGAAGGCGCTGCCGCGCCTCGACAAGGAGGCCCGCACCAAGAAGGACAAGGACAAGCTCGCCGTCGTCGACGCCGTCAACGCCGCGCAGAAACTCCTGGACGACGGCGTCACGCTCTTCGCGGGCGCCGCGAACGCCGGGATCGACCCGACGCTCCTGCGCGAGCTGCACCTGCTCACCGCCAAGCCGTTCCTGTACGTCTTCAACCTCGACGAGAGCGAGCTCACCGACGAGGCCCTGCGCGGGCGCCTGCGCGACCTGGTCGCGCCCGCCGAGGCGATCTTCCTGGACGCCAAGATCGAGGCGGAGCTGATCGAGCTGCCCGACGACGAGGCCCTCGAACTGCTGCAGGGCATGGGCCAGGAGGAGTCGGGGCTGTCGCAGCTCGTCCGGATCGGGTTCGACACCCTCGGCCTCCAGACGTACCTGACGGCGGGGCCCAAGGAGTCCCGGGCCTGGACGATCCGCAAGGGCGCCACCGCGCCCGAGGCGGCCGGGGTCATCCACACCGATTTCCAGCGCGGTTTCATCAAGGCCGAGATCGTCTCGTTCGACGACCTCACCGCCGCCGGGTCGATGGCCGCCGCGCGCACCGTGGGCAAGGTCCGCATGGAGGGCAAGGACTACGTCATGCGGGACGGCGACGTCGTCGAGTTCCGCTTCAACGTCTGACCCGCCCCCGCCCCCGCCCCCGCCCGCGCCCCCGCCGCGCCCCCGACCCTGCCCGTGACCCGCCCCGCGCGCCGACCTGTGTGATTTTGACAACAGCGGGTCGCGGCACGGGGCCTGAGGGGCTGCTGAGATCGGCGTGGCCGGTGGGATCAGGGTGGCCACCGAGCTGGGCGTTCTGTCAATATTCATCCCGAAACAGACACTTTGTCGGGTTCTTTCGGGAACGGATTGCGGTCGGGGACGTCACCCGGTAACCAAGCAACTCCCGAGTCGCGGCGCTTGTCCGGATCCTGGGCCCGCGCACCGTTCGGAGCCTTGGATAGGGGATCGTCACCGTTTGGCAATCTTCCCTGTTCCTGCTGAGGTGGATTGCATTATCCACAACCGCGCGCCGGGGCTGTGCTTCGCTGCGATGCGCTGGAACAATTGACGCTCGTGGTTACGCTGGGCCCGGGGTGGGTTCAGAAAGGCCACCGGGCAACAGGACCAGCACACACGACCAGCACAGGACCGCGCCGACCGGGGGCGAGGCGCGAGCGGAGGCAGGATGGCTCGCAGGTCGGCCGTGGGACGCGGCCGTGACACCGC
>JBOHBY010000258.1:0-6709 GCA_050698635.1 Spirillospora sp. | reverse complement strand
GGCCAGGTCCCCCGCCGGAGCCTCGCCGTCGCGTCCGGGATGTCGTTCGCGGCCCTGGCCGTGGTCGCCCTGACCGGCGTGGGCACGGAGCCTCTGGTGCTGCTGACCACCGGTTCCTTCGTCACCGTCTACGCGATCGGGGTGGCGTCCGCCATCCGCCTGCTCCCGCGCCACACCCTCGCCCGCGCCTCCGCCTTCGCGGCCCTCGCCGCCGTGGCGGCCCTCCTCCTGATGACGGGCCGCTACCTGATCTGGCCGGCGGCAATGACCGTCGCGGCTCTGGCCTACCTTCACCTGAAACACCGCACCACCCCGCCCGCACCCACGCCGCCCGAGCCCACCGAAAAGCGCCTCACCCACTCCTGACCGGACGTGTCGCGCCATCTGTCGTTGATCTTCATGTCAGCCGGTCGTTGAGCGATCATCTTCTTGGGGGCCGATGCTGGTCCGGCTTTGATCCGTCGGGTGTGGGGAGGGACGCGCATGCCGTCGTCCTGGGGTTTGGCGCGCATCGTGGTGGCGGTCTGTTCCGTGGCCGCCGTGCTGTCGGCCGTAGCTTTGGTCGCCGTTCCGGCTTCGGCTGGGTCGAGGCCCGCGCCGTTCGACGCCGTCGACCAGTTCATCGGGACGGAGATGGACACGTCCCAGAACAAGAGCAACGACGCCTACGGCAACACCTTTCCGGGCGCGGCGGTGCCGTTCGGGATGGTGCAGCCGAGCCCGACCACGTACAAGCCCGGGAACCCGCTCGTCGGTGAGAAGGGCGGCTACGAGTACACGGCCGACCTCATCCGCGGATTCGGCATGACGCGCTACTCGGGGTCCGGCTGCACGGGACGCTTCGGCGGCTACGAGTTCCCGACGATCCCCTACGCCGGGGAACTACGGAACGGCGCGCTCCCCGTGACCCCCTCGGCCGATATCAAGAACTACTACCTGCGATTCCAGCACGGACAAGAGGTCGCGGAGCCCGGATACTATTCGGTCGGCCTGGAGAATGGTGTGACGGCCCGACTCACCGCGAGCCAGCGGACGGCCGTCAGCGAATTCGACTTCCCGGACGGTGCGACCTCGACGCTGATCCTGGACGCGTCCGGGCCCAACAACCGCACCTTCGGCACCGACGTCCGGATCGACCCGAGGACCCGGACCGTGAGCGGATGGATGCGCGGCGCCGACATCTGCGACAACGGCAACTACTACCGCGCCTACTTCTCCACCACGTACGACCAGAATTTCGCTTCGTATGGTGTGTGGAAGGACGGGCACATGTCCGTCGGCGGGACGCAGGTCGAGAAGAGCACCGACGATGTGAAGGCCGACTACCGGCACGACACCGGCGCCTGGATCACCTTCGCGGACGGCGCCAAGGTGACGGCGAAGACCGGCCTGAGTTTCGTGAGCGTCGGCAATGCCGCGCAGAACCGTGACGCCGAAGTCGGGAGAGCGAGCTTCGGCAAGGTGCGCGCTCAGGCGGCGAAGCTCTGGCGGGAGGCGCTCGGCACGATCGACGTCTCCGGCGGGACGGACGAACAGCGCACGAAGTTCTACACCGCGCTCTACCACTCGTTCCTGCACCCGAATATTCGAGATGACGTCAACCGCGAGTATCTCGGCTATGACGAGAAGGTTCACAGGGTCGAGCGGGGCAGGCATTTCTACAAGAACTTCGCCGGTTCCGGCTGGGACATGTACCGGAGCCAGGCGCAGCTGATCGCGCTGACGTTCCCCGGGGTCGCGAGCGATATCAACGACTCGATCGTGAAGCTGACCGAGCAGACCGGCTCCTGGGCCCCGGGAGCGGCACGGATGCAGGGCGACAACCTCCAGGTCATCCTGTCCACGCTGGACGACATGGGCGCGACGCATTACGACCGCCGGGCCGCGCTCAGGTCGATGACGTCCACCCAGAGGCTTCCGGCTACGGCGACGTCCCGCACGGACGGCTACCAGTACTTCGCCACCGGAATGATCGAGAATCGGAAGGGCGACTTCGCTACCTCGCGGGTCCTCGAATACTCCATCGACGACTTCGCCGTAGCGCAGCTTGCCCGCCGTCTCGGCGACCAGGCGTCTTACCAGTTCTTCATGGCGCGGGCGCAGAACTGGATGAACGTCTTCGATCCGGTGACCCAGCACATACGCCCGAGAGAGCGCACCGGTTTCGACCGGAACTTCGATCTGCGGGTCCGTGACGACGGCCAGGGACGCGGCCAGTTCAACCAGTCGACCGGCTACCAGTACGGCTGGCTCGTTCCGCACAATCTGTCGACGCTCATCGACAGGCGCGGCGGAACGCGGGCGTCCATGAAGGCCCTCGACCTCCTGATGGAAGACCTCGACGCGGGCGCGTACACCAAGACGGGAAATTACCTTTCGAACCAGCCCGCCTTCAGCACGCCCTGGGTTTACAACTGGCTCCAAGCGCCCGAGAAGACCACCGATGTGTTGTACCGCGCGGTCAAGGAGATGTACGACACCTCACCGTCAGGCCTGCCGGGAAACGACGACCAGGGTTCGCTGAGCGCGTGGTACGTGTTCGCCAATCTCGGCGTGTACCCGGCGATCTACGGCACGGGCGAGCTCGTCATCGGCGCACCGATGTTCGACCGGATCGTCGTCGACCCGGTCGGGAGCCACCGGACGATCAGGATCAGCGCCCCCAGCGTCCAGCGCGGGAAGCGCTACGTCACCGCCCTGCGCGTCAACGGACGGCCGCAGACCCGGTCGTGGGTCGACTCCGGTCTCGCCCGCCACGGTGGCAGGCTCGACTTCCGCATGTCGACGGCCCCCGGCAGCTGGGGAACCGGCGCCCGTGACGTTCCGCCCTCGTACACCGACGGCGCCGACGCGCGAAACAACATCGGCACCACCCCGAACGGGCGCGGCGACCTGGGCTCAATGGACCTCAGCGACTGGTCTCTTTCCAGGGAAGGCCTGGCCGCGTCCGGCGCGAAGCCGGGCGCCAAGCTTCCGCTGGACGGCACCGGCATCGTGTTCACCTGGCCCGACACCGCACCGGGCAGCCCCGACAACTGGATCCCGCACGGCCAGCGGATCAAGCTGCACGGCACGCCTGCCAATTCCATTTCCTTCCTCGGTCTGGCGACCAACGGACCAGCGGCCGGAACGGCGACGGTGGAATACACCGACGGATCGACCCAGCTGATCCCCGTCGAATTCACCGACTGGGCGAGGCCCGCAGCGGCCGGAAACACCGAACTCCTCAGTGTGACCGGCCGCAACAATGCGAACGGCTCGAACGACGGCGGCACCTTCCGCGTGTTCGCGACACGTCCGGCGGCGCTTCAGGGGGGCAAGCGCGTCCAAGCGGTGACGCTCCCGCAGGCCAGCGACCAGGGCATCATGCACATCTTCGACATCGCGACCTCGAAATGACCCGCCCCGCGCGCCGTCAGGCCGTCAGGCCGTCAGGCCGTCAGGCCGTCAGGGCCGCAGGAGTTCGGCGCGCTGGGCCTTGGTGAGGCTCGCCACGACCAGCTCATAGGAATGGTCGATGAGCTCCAGCAGTTCTTCCTCGGGCACGGAGCCGTCGAGGACCACGGTGTTCCAGTGCCGCTTGTTGAGGTGATAGCCGGCAGTGATCGCGGCGTAGCGGCCGCGTAGGTCGACGGCCAGGTCGGGGTCGCATTTGAGGCTGACGCTTCCCTGCGGTGAATCCTCCGATGAGCCGAGCGGCACCAGGGCGAACATTCGTCCGGCCACCTTGAAGACGGCGACGTCGTCACCGAACGGATAGTCCTCGACCGCTCCCGCCTTGGCCAGGCACTCCCCGATAACCCGGTCGCGGTCGCGCTGCGAATCGTCCGCCATCACAAGTCCCCCTGCCCCGTCCCCTGGCCGTCAACGCCATTGTGCCCCCGGCGTGTCAGCCGCCGACACCGCCGTCCGGGCCCTGGGTCGCCATGGGCGGCGCCTTGACCAGGACGCAGGGAGCGACCGGGCCCGTGGCGGCGCCGATGAACATCGAGGCGACGGACGCGTCCCCGCTGAAGCTGGTGAACCCGACCTCCAGGACCAGCGTCCTCCCGGGCCCGAGCCGGTCGGGGTGGAGGCGGCTGTAGAGGCCCTGGCCGTCGTCGTCCTCCAGCCCGCCCGTGACGAGCGTGCCGTCGTTCGGGGTGATGGACCCGCGGGGCGTCCGGCAGCGCCTGTCGTTGGGCACGAAGTCGACGACCGCCGGCACGCCGAACCCGCGCAGCCGGGAGGCGATGAGCTCCGGATGGCGGTAGTCGCGGACGTAGATCCGGATCGAGCCGTCCGGGTCGCGGACGACCGCGTTGGCCTGGGGCGCCCGGTCCCCGGTCAGCAGCGGGACGCCGATCGCGAGCCCCACGGCGGCCGCCGCCACGGCGGTCACCGATCCCGCCCACCGCCACCGGACGGTCCGGGTGCGCGGCGAGTCCGCTGGGGACGGGCACGGGGACGGGGACGGGGACGGGGCGGTTCGGGCGGCGACGACGTCCTTGAGTTCTGTCAGGAGCCGCTCTTCGAACTTCTGCATGATCACTCCTTCGAGTAGGCGAGGGCGGCGGAGTGGGCGGGCAGCGTGGCGAGCACCGCCTTGCGGGCGCGATGGAGCCGGACGCGGGCGGTCACCGGCCTGATCCCGAGGGCGGCGGCCGCCTCGGTGACCGTGAGCCCGTCCACCGTGATCAGTTCGAGCACGGCGCGGATGCCCTCGGGAAGCCCGGCGAGCGCCTCGTAGGTGTGCCGTCCGGCGCTCTCGGCGTCGATCCGCTCCTCCAGCCGGGCGATGTCACCGGCGTCCAGGAGCCGCCGTCCGGCGATCCGTCCCACGACCCTGGACTCTTTCGCCGCCCTGCGGTGCTCGGCGGCCACGACGTTGCGCGCGACGCCGTACAGCCAGCCCAGCTCGCTGCCGGCGGAGGGCCGGTAGGTGTGCGCCGAGTCGATGACCGCGAGGAACACCTCCGCCGTCAGGTCGGCCGCGGTGTGCGGATCGTGGACGCGGCGCGCGACGAACCGGCTCACCTGCTCGATGTGCCGCCTATAGAACTCTTCCAAGGCGGCGGGATCCGAACTGATGCGAGCGAGGCCGCTCTCAGGCTTGGCCATGCTCTCTCCTCTCGCGGTCACACCCCTACTTGGCGTGGCACCGGAAAGGCGTTACCGAGCCCGTCGAGCCCGTCGCGCTCGGCGAACCCGCGGATCGGGTCAGATGAGGCCCTGGGCGAGCATCGCGTCGGCGACGCGCTCGAAACCGGCGATGTTGGCGCCGACGACGTAGTCGCCGGGCGCGCCGCACCGTTCGGCGGTCTCGTAGCAGGTGTCGTGGATGGACCGCATGATCCCGGCGAGCTCCTCCTCGACGCGGGAGAACGTCCAGGCCTCGCGGCCCGCGTTCTGGCGCATCTCCAGCGCGCTCACCGCGACACCGCCCGCGTTGGCGGCCTTGCCGGGGCCGAACGCGACACCGGCCTCCTGGAAGAGGTGGACGGCCTCGGGCGTCGCGGGCATGTTCGCGCCCTCGGAGACGGCCTTGACGCCGTTGCGGACGAGGAGCGCCGCCGCGTCCGCGTCCAGCTCGTTCTGCGTCGCCGACGGCAGCGCGATGTCGGCGGGGACGTCCCAGACCCGGCCGCCGGGCACGAACCTGGCGGACGCGCCGCGCAGGTCGGCGTAGTCGGACACGCGGCCCCGGTCGACCTCCTTGACGTGCTTGAGGAGGTCGAGGTCGATGCCCTTCTCGTCCACCACGTAGCCGCCCGAGTCGGACACGGTCAGCACGTTCGCGCCGAGCTGCTGCGCCTTCTCGATCGTGTAGATCGCGACGTTGCCCGACCCGGACACGACGATCTGCTGGCCGTCGAGGTCCTCACCGCGCCGCCTGAGCATCTCGGCGGTGAACAGGACGTTGCCGTAGCCGGTGGCCTCCGTCCGGCCCGCGGAGCCGCCCCACAGCAGGCCCTTGCCGGTCAGGACGCCCGCCTCCCACCGGTTCGTGACCCGCCGGTACTGGCCGAACAGGTAGCCGATCTCGCGGGCGCCGACGCCGATGTCACCGGCCGGGACGTCGGTGTGCTCGCCGACGTGGCGGTGTAGTTCGGTCATGAACGACTGGCAGAACCGCATGACCTCCGCGTCCGACCGGCCGTGCGGGTCGAAGTCGCTGCCGCCCTTGCCGCCGCCGATGCCGAGCCCGGTCAGCGCGTTCTTGAAGATCTGCTCGAAGCCGAGGAACTTGACGATGCCGAGGTTCACGGTCGGATGAAAACGCAGCCCGCCCTTGTACGGGCCGAGCGCGCCGTTGAACTCGACGCGGAACCCGCGGTTGACGTGGACGTGGCCCTCGTCGTCCTGCCACGGCACCCGGAACATGATCTGCCGCTCGGGCTCGATCAGCCGCTCGACGAGCTTGGCCGCGCCGAGGCCCGGCCGTGCCGCGAGCACCGGGCCGAGGGACTCCAGTACCTCGTGGACGGCCTGGTGGAACTCCGCCTCCCCGGGGTCGCGCCGCAGCACCCGCTCGTACGACTCCTCCAGGACGGCCAAGATCTCGGGCGGGGCCGGCAGCCGGGGCGCCAACGGCATGGTGAAGATCCCTTCGTCGAAGACCCCTCCACTCTAAAACCTGCGATCGACCGCCTTCGCCCCGGCCCGCCGCCGCCCCTCACCAGGGGATACAAAAGGACCGGGCCGCGTCCTCCCTGGGTGAGGACGCGGC
>JBOHBY010000257.1:0-2063 GCA_050698635.1 Spirillospora sp. | reverse complement strand
CTGGCGGGGCGATGTCGGCGCCGCCCGCGCTGCCGAGCGGCGCGGCACCCGCCACCTGCTGAGTACGGCGTCGTCCTGGACGATCGAGGAGGTCGCCGCCGCCACCGACCGCGATCACTTCTTCCAGCTCTACCCGCACACGGGCGAGACGGCGTCCGCCCTGATGGCGCGCGCGTGGAACGCGGGCAACCGGATGATGACGGTGACCGCCGACTATCCCGTCCGCGGCAACCGGGAGGGCGAACGCCGCACGGGCATGGGCCCGCCGCCCGTCCTCACCCCGGCCGGCGCCCTGGGCATGTGCCGCCACCCCGCGTGGACGTACCGGACCCTCCGCCACCGCCGGATCTCCGCCCGGAACCTGGTCGAGGGCGGCGGTGTCGCGGCGGCGGTGAGATCGGTGGAGATCCAGGAGCACCACCTCAGCCAGGCGACGCTCAACTGGGACGATCTGGCGTGGATGCGCGACACCTGGCAGGGCCGCCTCTACCTCAAGGGCGTCCTGACCGCGGAAGACGCGGACCGTGCCGCCGCCTTGGGCCTGGACGGCGTCATCGTGTCGAACCACGGCGGCCGCCAGCTCGACCACTCCCCCGCGACGCTCGACGTCCTCCCGGAGATCGTCGCGGCCGTCCGCGACCGAGGCACCGAGGTGCTGCTCGACGGCGGCGTCCGCCGCGGCGGCGACGTGGTCAAGGCCCTCGCCCAGGGCGCCCGCGCCGTCCTGATCGGCCGCCCCTACGTCTACGGCCTGGCCGTCGGCGGCGAGGACGGCGTGGCCCGGGTTCTCGACATCCTCGGCGAGGAGATCGAGCGGACCCTCACGCTTCTCGGCGCCCCGTCCGTCCACGCCCTAGACCCCACCTGGCTACGCCGCCGCCCGCCGCCACCGCCCCCAGACAGCGCACAGTAGGCCGACGCTCGGCGAATCCCAAAGATCATCCGTCCGCTGGCTGCCGTTTCACACCGCGCGACGTTCCCGGACGACCGAGACATTCTCCCCATCGTCCGAATCCGGCGCCTCCACGATCGGAACCGGCCCGCCACCGGGCGGTATCGTCGCGGACGGTTCACGCCGAAGATCGGCGCGTTCGGCCGGGGAAAGGCAGTCGGACATGGTCGTCGTGGTCGCGGAGGCCATCCGTACGCTGTCCGCGTCCCACCGCGAGGTCCTGAACGAGACGGTGCTGCGCGGGCGGACCGTGAACGAGGCCGCCGAAGTGCTCGGCCTCCCGGTCGAAACGGTCAAGTCACGCGTCTACTACGCGCTCCGCGCGCTGCGAATCGCGTTGGAAGAGCGGGGAGTGACGGCATGACCACGGAGGCCGGACACACGCACGAGCACACCCGGAACCGCACGCGCGGACACACGCGCACGCGCACCCGCCTCGGGCTGGCCGCCGCCGCGGTGGCCCTGTTCACCGGCGGGATCCTCATCGGGACGACCCAGGACGGCGGCGACACGATCCCCGCCGACCTGCGCGGCTGGGGCGAGATCCGGTCGGCCGCCGACTCCAGGACCGGGCTGGAGGCCGTCGCGGCGGTGCAGAGCAAGGGCTGGGGGACGCACGTGGCCCTCGACCTCGGCAACCTGAAGGGCCCGCTCGCCTGCCGCCTGATCGCCGTGTCCGCCAAGGGCGAGGAGAGCGTCGTGACCAGCTGGGCCGTTCCGGCGGGGGGTTACGGCTCGATCGGCTCGTCCGGCCACCTCCTGGTGCACGGCGGAATCGCGATCCCGCTCGCCGACCTGGACCGCCTCGTCGTCCGCGCGGACGGCATAGGCGACCTCCTGACCATCCCCACCTGACCACCCGCCGCCACGACGTACTGAATTCACGATCGCCCAAGAATGGCGGCCGAAATCGGACGGATCCGTGCCCCCGCGCCCGGACCCGCCCGACTCAGACCTCACACCTGACGCTTGATGAGCGTGCCGTCGACGCCCAGTGACCGGTCGACGCCGTCACCGACGGCGACCTTCGCCTTGCCCGCGGGCGCGGGCCACGTGGCGACGCACTCGCCCTCGCGCGAGCCACCGATCAGATCGGGATGGTGAGCAGCGT
>JBOHBY010000256.1:0-6591 GCA_050698635.1 Spirillospora sp. | reverse complement strand
GGGCTGGTCGGGGCCGGTGTCGCCGTCCCGGTGGGGCTGGCGATCCTCAAGCACAACGGCGTGCCCGTGCAGCCGGTGCCGCTCCTGACCGGCGTTCGCGTGGTCGTCGGCATCGCGGTGGTGCTCGCGCTCTGCGCCGTCCTGGCATACGGGGCCGGCGTGTGGCTGCGGCGCGGCTGGGCGGCCGTCCTCGCCGGACTGTCGCTGGTCGCCCTGCCCTACGCTGTCGCCGCCTTCCCGCTACTGCCCGACGCGGTCTCCGACTGGCTGCTGCGGCTCACCCCGGCCGGGGGCTTCGCCGTCCAGCAGACGATGGTGGAGTATCCGCAGGTGACAGCGCACTACGCGCCATCGGCCGGGTACTTCCCGCTCCCCTGGTGGGGCGGGCTCGTGCTGCTCGGCGCGTACACGGCGGTCGCGGTGCGGCTCTCCCTCGGCCGCAGGCGGGCCACCTTCGACGAACGCGTCCGCTAGGCGCGTCCGCCAGGCGCGTCCGTTAGGAGTGGTCGATCTGCATGACGATCGCCTTCGGCTCGGTGAAGAACTCGCGGCTGAAGTCGCCGCCCTCACGGCCGACGCCCGAGGCACCGACCCCGCCGAACGGGGCGCGCAGGTCGCGGATGAAGAAGCAGTTCACCCAGACGGTCCCGGCGCGGAGGGCGGCGGACACGCGGTGGGCGCGGCTGAGGTTCTCGGTGAACACCATGGCGTTCAGCCCGTAGTCGGTGGCGTTGGCGAGCGCGACCGCCTCGGCCTCGGTGTCGAAGGGGGCCACGACCACGACCGGGCCGAAGATCTCCTCCCGCCAGTGCGGGGCGTCCTGGGGCATGTCCGTGATCACCGTGGGGCGGACGGTCCACCCGTCGCCGAATCCGCCGGTGCGGATCCGTCCGCCCTCCGCTTCGATCGTCCCCATGTAGCCGCGCACCTTCGTGAAGTGCACCTCGGAGGCGAGCGGGCCGATCTGGGTGCCCGGCTCGGACGGGTCCCCGATCACCATCGCCTCGGCGGCGGCGGTGAACCGGTCGAGAAACTCCTCGTAGACGTCGCGCTGCACGTAGAGGCGGCTGCCCGCGAGGCACACCTGGCCCGCGTTGGTGAAGATCGCCTTGATGGACCACTCCACCGCGGTGTCCAGGTCGGCGTCGGCGAAGACGAGGTTGGCGCCCTTGCCGCCGAGCTCCAGGCTCACCGGGACGAGGTTCGCGCCCGCGATCGAGGCGATGGCGCGGCCGGTGCTCGACGCGCCGGTGAACGTGATCCGGTCGATCGCGGTGCTCTCGGTCAGCGCCTGCCCGGCCGACCCCGGCCCGTACCCGTGGACGACGTTGAACACGCCCGGCGGGACGCCCGCTTCGAGCGCCAGCCGCGCCAGCAGCGTCGCGGACGCCGGACTGTCCTCGGCGGGCTTCAGCACGACGGTGTTGCCCCAGGCCAGGGCAGGTGCGACCTTCCAGGTCTCCAGCATCAGCGGGAAGTTCCACGGCGCGATCGCGGCGACGACACCGGCCGGGCCGTAGCGGGTGTAGGCGTGGTGGCCGCTGTCCATCGGCAGCGCGTCCGCCGCCGAAAGGCGCGCGTGGTCGGCGAAGAAGCTGATGTTCAGGGCGGCGCGGCTGACATCGTTGCCGATGCTCTGCGCGACCGGCTTGCCCATGTCGCGGGTGTCGGCGAGGCCCAGCTCCCGCTTGTTCTGCTCGATCAGCTCGGCGAGACGATGCAGGATCTGGCCGCGTTCCGCGTAGCCCATGCGCGGCCACGGGCCGTCGTCGAAGGCCCGCCGCGCGGACGCCACCGCCTTCTCCACGTCCTCCCGGGAGGCCAGGGCGACCTCGGACCAGGGCTTCTGGGTCCATGGGTCGACATCGTCGAACCGTGCGCCGTCGTGGGACTCGACTTCTTCACCGTCGATGACGTGGCCGTAGAACTCCATGTCGTGGTCAACCCTCATTCCTCTGTAGTGATGGCTTCGGTGGCCGTGGGTTCGGGGGTGTCGCGTTCGGCTAGCGTGATCCCGCCCGCGGCCCAATGGGTCGGTGGAAGCTCCTGGACGAGCACCCGCACGCGCGCCGGGTCGGTTCCGGTGGAGCGGACGACCGCGTCGTGCAGCTCGCGGATCAGTTCTCGGATCTGCTCGGGGGGACGTCCTGCGGCCAAGGTGACCTGGACGAGGGGCATGTCGGATCCTCCTGGCGGGAAGGGGCGGCGGAGCGGGGTGGAGCGGTGCGGGAAGAGGCGGGGAGCGCCGTGGCGGCGGCGGTGAGGGAGGGGAGCAGGCGCAGGGCGTTCCCGGCGAGGATCGCGCGCTCGGTGTCCGGCGGCAGGCCCTGCCCGCGGATCGCGCGGACCGCGCCGGTGTCGGCCAGCTCGAACGGAAGGTCGGTGCCGAGCAGGACGCGCTCGTGCCCGACGTCCTCGATCAGGCGGCGCAGGGCGGCCCCGTCGAAGACCGCGGTGTCGAAGTGGAAGCGGCGCAGGTGGTCGCGGGGCGAGGTCGGGATCGTCCGCGACTCCTCCTTGCGCCGCCAGCCGAGGTCGAGCCGGGGGACCAGGCCGGGCAGGCAGCCGCCGCCGTGCACCAGGCACAGGACGGGGTCGTGCCGGTCCAGCACGCCGCCGAAGATCAGCCGCGCCGCGGCGAGGGCCGTCTCGGCCGGGTAGCCCAGCAGCTGTACCAGGTGGTAGTCGCGCAGCCGGGCGGGGGAGGACGCGCGGCTCGGATGGACGAGGCAGAACGCCCGGCGTTCGGTCAGCAGGCTCCAGACGTCCTCGTTGACCGGGTCGTCGAGCTCGCGGCCGCCGCCGAAGGTGCCGGTGGTCAGGCCCGCCATGCCGAGCTCGTCCAGGCAGCGGGCCGCCTCCGCGACCGCTCCGGGCAGGCCGATCGGGACCGTGCCCAGCGCCGCGAGGCGCTGCTCGCCCGACACGTGCTCGGCGAGCGCCTCGTTGGAGCGGCGGGTGATCTCCATGACCAGGGCGTCGTCGTCGGACGTCGAGCCGAACACGAACGGCGGGGCCGCGAGGAGTTGCGCGTCGATGCCGGCGGCGTCCATGGTGGCCAGGCGGCGGCGCACGTCGTACTGCTCGGCGGCCAGGGGGATGCGGGCGCCCTTGGCGACCCCGGATATCCGCGGGTCCAGCAGCAGCGTCCCGGCGTCGATGCCGGACAGGTCGGCGTGGCCGCGGCCCGCGAGGTGCCGGAGCAGGGGCATCGGCAGTGCGTGCGCGTGGACGTCCACGGTCGGCGGCCCGTCGTGGCCGTCCTCGCCGCCCTGCCCGCTGGTCGGTGTCATCCCTGCCCTCCGAGGCTTGTTTCAGATAACCATTATGATGGATAGGTGTGAATCTGACAATCGCCGGACGGGTCGGCGACCTCCCCCTGATGTCGTGAAAACCGGACATTGACTCTAATCAACATGATGGTTAGAGTCGCTCGCGAGCGAGCCGAGCCAACCCAGGAGTGTCATGTCGAAGATCTCGATCAGTTCCAGCAACGCGCCCAAGGTCGGTTTCTCCGCGGGCACCACTCCGCCGCTGTCGCAGGCGATCGTGCACGGGGACCTGATCTTCTGCTCGGGCACCGGCCCGCTCGACCCGGCCACCCGCACGATCGTCTCCGACGACATCGCCGAGCAGGTCAGGCAGACCCTGACCAACCTGGTCGCGGTGGTCGAGGCCGCCGGCGGGTCCAAGGAATCGATCCTCAAGTGCAACTGCTACCTGCGCGACGCCGCCCAGTTCCCCGAGTTCAACCAGGCGTACCGGGAGTTCTTCGCCGACTGCGAGAGCTTCCCCGCCCGCACGACCGTGAACGCGCCCCCGCACCGCGCCGGGGTGCGGGTCGAGGTGGAGTGCGTCGCCGCCGTCGAGCCCAAGTGACCGTCGAGGCCCTGGGCGGCGGCGGCCGGACCGCGGGACGCCAGGACGCCGGGAGAGGAGCACCATGACCGAGCCGTACCGTATGCCCGTCGTCGACCTCGACGCGATCGCCGAGCGCCTCGGCGCGAGCGGCAGGCGCGTGGAGGTGCTGTGGCAGCACAGCGAGTCCCTCGCCTTCGTCGCGCGGGGACGCGAATACCGCTCCGAGTTCCACCTCAATCCGAGCGACGAGGTGATGTACACCATCCGGGGCGAGCTGCGGCTGCACAGCCGGCAGCCGGACGGCACCGAGGTCGTCGACGTGATCCCGGAGGGGTCGGCGATCTTCACCCCGTCCCGGCTCCCGCACTCCCCGCGGTTCGACCCGGACGCCTACATCATCGTCATCGAACGGCGCCGCCGCCCCGGTGAGCTGGACCGGTTCCAGTGGTTCTGCCAGAACTGCGGCGAGTTCCTGCACGAGGAGTCGTGCCACGTCGACGACTACTCCACCGACCCGGTCGGCATCGCCTACCAGCGGTTCTTCGACGACGAACAGGCCCGCACCTGCGGCAACTGCGGCGAAGTGCTGCGCCCCTACTGAACTCACAGCCTGAACTCAGAGCCTGAACTCACAGCCGGTGACCGGCCCCCGAGCGGAGTCCACCATGCAACGAACACAGGTCGCCATCATCGGAGCCGGCCCGGCCGGGCTGCTCCTCGGCCGGATGCTCGAACTGGCCGGCGTCGACGCGGTGATCCTTGAACACCGGTCGCGCGCCCACGTCGAGGGCCGGATCAGGGCGGGCATGCTGGAGCACCGCACCGCGCGGCTCCTCGAAGAGCTGGGACTGGACGAGCGGATGCGCCGCGAGGCGTTCGTCCACCACGGGTTCGAGATGCGCTTCGACCGCCGGCGCCACCGGATCCCGATGGCCGAGCTGACCGGCGGATGCACGGCGGTCATGTACAGCCAGCAGGAGATCGTCCGCGACGCGATCGAGGCCCGGGTCGCCTCCGGCCTTCCGCTGGAGTTCGAGGTCGAGGGGGTGCGGCTCGAAGGGCCGGACACCGACGAGCCGAAGGTGCGCTACCGCGCGGCCGACGGCTCCGAACGGCTCCTGGCCTGCGACTTCATCGCCGGCTGCGACGGCTTCCACGGGGTGTCGCGGACGTCGGTCCCGTCCGGCGTGCTGACGTCGTACGAGCACGTCTACCCCTTCGCGTGGCTGGGCGTGCTCGCCGACGTCGCGCCGTCCACGTTCGAGCTCGTCTACGCCTGCCACGAGCGCGGGTTCGCGCTGCACAGCATGCGCTCCAGCGAGATCAGCCGCTTCTACCTCCAGGTTCCGCCGGACGACGACGTAGCCGACTGGTCCGACGACCGGATCTGGGCCGAGCTCCAGCTGCGCCTCGGGACCGACGACGGCGCGCCCCTCGCCGAGGGCGTCATCACGAAGAAGAGCATCACGGCGATGCGGAGCTTCGTCACGGAGCCGATGCGGTACGGGCGGCTGTTCCTCGCCGGGGATGCCGCGCACATCGTCCCGCCGACCGCCGCGAAGGGGCTCAACCTCGCCGCCGCGGACGTGCGGCTGCTCGCCGACGCGCTGTGCACCTGGTACGAGTCCGGCGACCTGACGGCACTGGACGCCTACTCCGACAACGCGCTGCGCGGCGTCTGGCGCGCCCAGCAGTTCTCCCGCTCCATGACGTCGCTGCTGCACCACGACCCGGGCGACCCGATGGAGTGGCGGCTGCAGCACGCCGAGCTGAAGCACGTCTGCACATCGGAGTCGGCGATGCGGGACTTCTGCGAGAACTACGTCGGGCTCCCGGCGGCCGGACGCGTCCACCGCCGCGAGCCCGAGCGGACCTGAACCACCGAGCCGACCTGAACCACCGAGCCGACCTGAACCACTGAGCCGACCTGAACCACCGAGCCGGCCTGAACCACGGGGCCGACCTGAAGAGGGGCGATCCATGACCACCGACACCGGCGCGCTCGACCTGGCGGCGGAACGTCTCGACACCGCGCAGTACACCGTGACCGCGGTCGCGCAGCTGCCCGGCGGGCTCACCCCCGCCGACGCGTACGCGATCCAGGACGCGGTGATCGCCCGCCGGCTGGCGCGCGGGGAGCGGCCGGCCGGGCTCAAGCTCGGCTTCACCAGCAAGGCGAAGATGGCGCAGATGGGTGTGTCCGAAGTGATCGTCGGGCGGCTCACCAACGCCATGCGCGTCCCGGACGGCGGCGAGGTCCCGCTGGCGAGGTTCATCCACCCGCGCGTCGAACCCGAGGTCGCCTACCGGATCGCCCGCGACGTCACCCCGGACGACGACGCCCCGCCCGTGGACGCGGTCGCGCCCGCCCTGGAGATCATCGACTCGCGGTACCGCGACTTCCGGTTCAGCCTGCCCGACGTGATCGCCGACAACGCCTCGTCCGCCGGGTTCGTCATCGGCGCCTGGCAGCCGATCGGCGCCGACCTCGGCGGCCGCGCGGTCAGCCTCACCGTGGACGGCGCCGTCGTCGAGACCGGCTCCACCGACGCGATCCTCGGCCATCCGGACCGGGCGCTGCCCGAACTGCTGAGGATCGCCCGGCGGCAGGGCATGGCGCTGCGCGCGGGCGACGTCGTCCTCGCGGGCGGCGCGACCGCCGCCGCCCCCTTCCCGCCGGCGCTGGTCGAAGTCCACGTCGCCGGCCTGGGAACGGCGTCCGTCCTGGGC
>JBOHBY010000255.1:0-5173 GCA_050698635.1 Spirillospora sp. | reverse complement strand
GGGCCGCGGTCGCCGGAGAGCCGGGGCTCGCCGTCGCGGGCGCCGCCTACGACGGCCTGGGCATCCCCGCGTGCATCGCCTCCGCCCGCGCCGCCGCCACCCGGATCCTGGACGACCTGCGCGGCCGAGACCCGCACAGTCAAGAAGGAGCACACCATGACGCAGCCGGCGGGCAAGCCGAAGGCACGCGAACTCAATAACGTCATCCGCTACACGATGTGGTCGGTCTTCCGGCTCGCGAAGCCCGGCACGGTCGGCGAGCGCGACGCGGCCGAGGTCCAGGACCTCCTCGACCAGGCCGCCCAGAAGGACGTCACCACCCGCGGCGCCTACGACGTCGCGGGCCTGCGCGCCGACGCCGACTACATGTTCTGGTGGCACGCGCCCACGTCCGACGACCTCCAGGAGGTCTACACCCGGTTCCGTAGGACGTTCCTGGGCCGCGCCAGCGAGCCGGTGTGGTCGCAGATGGCGCTGCACCGTCCGGCCGAGTTCAACAAGAGCCACATCCCGGCGTTCCTCGCCGACGAGGAGCCGCGCGGGTACGTGTGCGTGTACCCGTTCGTCCGGTCCTACGAGTGGTACCTGCTGGAGGACGAGGAGCGCCGCGCCATGCTCGCCGAGCACGGCAAGATGGCGCGCGACTACCCCGACGTCCGCGCCAACACGGTGTCGGCGTTCGCGCTCGGCGACTACGAGTGGATGCTGGCGTTCGAGGCCGACGAGCTGCACCGCATCGTCGACCTGATGCGTCACCTGCGCGGCGCGCGGGCCCGCCTGCACACCCGCGAGGAGATCCCCTTCTACACCGGCCGCCGCAAGCCGGTCGCCCAGCTCGTCGCCGACCTCGCCTGAGCGTTCCGCCCTATCCGGTGGGTTCGAGAGTGAGGGAGATCGAGTTGATGCAGTAGCGGTCGTCGGTGGGGGTGTCGTAGCCCTCGCCGTGGAACACGTGGCCGAGGTGCGAGTCGCACACCGCGCAGCGCACCTCCGTGCGGACCGTGCCGAGCGAGCGGTCCTCGATGAGAACGACGTTGTCGGCTTCGGACGGCGCGTAGAACGACGGCCATCCGCAGTGGCTCTCGAACTTGGTCTGGGAGCGGAACAGTTCCGTCCCGCAGGCGCGGCACCGGTACACGCCGACGGTCTCGGTGTCGGTGTACTCGCCGGTGAAGGGCTTCTCGGTACCGGCCTCCCGCAGCACGTGGAACTCCTCGGGGCTGAGCTCCGCCCGCCACTCGTCCTCGCTCTTGCGGATCTTGTCCATACCCTCGACCGTACCCGGCGGCCTGTCCGACCTGTGGGTTAACGTGCTGGGTATGGCCTCGCCCTACATCGAGATCCCGGTCGGGGATCGGCTCGTCAAGGTGTCCAACCCCGACAAGGTCTACTTTCCCGAGCCCGGCTACACCAAGCGGCAGCTCGTCGAGTACTACCTGGCCGTGGGGGAGGGCATCCTGCGCGCCACCCGGCACCGTCCGACGACGCTGGAGCGCTGGCCCGCGGGCGTCTTCGAGGGCGCCAAGATGGCCACGCGGGAAGACTACGCGCGCGGTCAGGCGCGGGGCGCGGGACACAGCATCGGGGGTGGCAAGTCCGACGCGTTCTACCAGAAGCGCGTCCCGAAGGGCGCGCCCGACTGGGTGCGGACGGCGAAGATCGCGTTCCCGAGCGGACGCTCCGCCGACGAGGTGTGCCCGACGGAGGTCGCGGTGATCGCGTGGGCGGCCAACCTCGGGACGCTGACGTTCCACCCGTGGCCCGTCCGCGACGGCGACGTCGACCATCCCGACGAGCTGCGCGTCGACCTCGACCCGCAGCCCGGCACCGACTTCTCCGACGCCGTCCGCGTCGCGCTCGGCCCGGCCCGCGAGCTGCTGGCCGAGCTGGGGCTCACCGGCTTCGTGAAGACGTCCGGGAAGGGCGGGGTGCACATCTACGTCCGCATCGAGCCCCGCTGGACGTTCACCGAGGTCCGCCGGGCCGCGCTGGCGTTCGGACGCGAGGTCGAGCGCCGCAACCCCGCGGGCGTCACCACCCGGTGGTGGAAGGAGGAGCGCGGCGAGCAGGTCTTCATCGACTACAACCAGAACGCGCGCGACCGGACGATCGCGTCCGCCTACAGCGTCAGGCCCGCCCCGCACGCCCCCGTCTCGGCGCCGGTGACCTGGGACGAGCTGCCCGACGTCGACCCGCACGACTTCACCATCGCCACCATGCCGGCCCGCTTCGCCGAGCTCGGCGACCTGCACGCCGCCATCGACGACGAGGCGTTCTCGCTGGACGGCCTGCTCGACCTCGCCGACCGCGACGAACGCGACCACGCCCTCGGCGACATGCCGTATCCCCCCAACTATCCGAAGATGCCGGGGGAGCCGAAACGCGTCCAGCCCAGCAAGGACACCGACAACCGCTGACCGGCGGGATCGCCCTTGAACGGGATTTATTTGACGCACTAATGTCGCTTGTATGCCGAACTTCACTGGCCGATTCCGGACGAACCTGGTTTCGACGGGTGAGCTGTCGTTGTCGCGTTAGGTGAGCGTTCTGGTCATTGACCACCGGCCCAGCGGCCCCGGCGTGGCGAGGCCGCCGCCCCCCTGACCCGGGGACGGCGGCCTCATCGGACGATCAGTGGAACGCGCGTTCCTGGACGGGCAGCGTGACCCCGGACGGGCCGCGCCACGTCGTCGTCGGCCGCGGGACGAGCGCCGTGGCGGCGTCGTCGTCCCCGCCGCCGAGGACCACGGGGATGCTGATGGAGCTGCCGCGCAGGTCCACCGTCACCTTGGTCTCCGTGGGCGTCTCGGTGTTGTAGTCGGCGTCGGAGCCTGCGATCACCAGCGCCAGCCGGTGCCCCTTCTTCAGCACGTACTCCTGGCTGAGCGTCTGCCACCGGACGTCGTAGTAACGCCCCGGCTTCAGCGGCGTCGGGTCGCTCAGCGACCGGGCGTTCTGCGCGTCGAGCCAGCCGCGGGCGACCACGTTCACCGGCGACTTCACCGTGCTGACCCGCGTCTGCTTGTAGCAGGCGTCGTCACCGGGCGCGCTCTCACCGTGGCAGCTCTCGGTGTCGAGCGTCGTGATGCCCGATCCCTGGCCGAGGTAGTTGACGCGGGTGTCGTCGCCGTAGTCGACGAGCAGCGCGGTCAGGTTGGACGTGGGCCGGTCCAGCATGATCCGCAGCCGGGCCTCGGGCGTCCCGGACAGGCGTCCGGTCAGCGGCAGCGGGCCCGACACGAACGCGGACCTGAACGGTTTCGCCGTCCCCGGATCGCTGACCATCTCGCCCTCGGTGTGGCCGAGCCGGCGCGGGCCGAGGTCGTCGGTGAACGTGGCCGTCGAGCCCTTCTTGGCGGGCTTCAGGCCGAGCGAGCCGTCCGCGTTCGGGCGCAGAGTGATGGGGCGGGCGTCGCGGGACGGCCAGTCCCGCTGCGTGATCCACTGGTCGGGGCCGACCTCGATGTCGGCGCGCGGCTGCCGCATCACGTCGTTGCGGACCTTGTGCAGCTCGTGGTCGAACCACTTGTGCAGGGTCGCGACCCAGTCGTCGCGGCGGATGTCGAACGGGTCGACGTGGCCGCGCTGCGACAGCCACACCTTCCGGTCGATGCCGCGCTTGGCGAGGGCCCGCCACCACAGCGCGAAGTGGTTGTCCTTCACGTTCAGGTCGTTGACGCCGTGGTAGGCGAACAGGCTGGCGCGGACGTCGCGGACGTCGCCGATCGTGCCGTGCCGGTAGTCGGCGTCCCGCCAGTAGGCGTTGTAGTTGCCGGTCGCGTCGTCCTCGCCCTCGCCGAGGTCGGCGCGGACGGCGGCGCACTTCTCGTACGGGTCGGTGTCGACGTACTCGGCGAGCCACGGCTGCTCGTTCGTCCAGTACTTCACGCCGTTCATGCGGCTGTAGTCGTACCAGCTGCTGATCGCCGCGATGGGGACGATCGTCTCCAGGCCCCTGACGCCGGTCGCGGCGACGCCCTGGGCGAGCGTCCCGTCGTAGGACTTGCCGATCATGCCGGTGCGTCCGGTCGTCCACGTCGCCTTCACGGGGCTGCCGTCCGGCCGGAACGCCTTCGCGCGCCCGTTCAGCCAGTCGACCACGGCCTTGCCGCCGAGGACGTCGCTCGGCCCGCCGCTCACCGGGCAGCCGTCGGACTTCGTCGTCCCGACCATGTCGACGGCGAGGAATGCGTACCCGCGCGGGACGAAGTAGTTGTCGTAGTACAACGGGAACCGCACCGGGTTCCCGTTGGCGTCGTAGGTCTTGAGCTCGCTCTCGTTACCGCGTCCGGCGTTGTCGTAGTACGGGCTCTCGTCCATGATCACCGGGACCTTGAGGCCGCGCTCGGTCTCCTTGGGCCGGATGATGTCCACGTTGACGCGGTCGAGCTTGCCATCGCCGTCGCTGTCCACGGTCGACTCGACGTACACGTGCTCGCGGATCGCGTCCTTGTAGGAGAAGACCGGCTGGGTCACGCCGTCCTTCACCACGATCCTGGGGGACGTCTGCGCGAGCGCGGTCGCGCCCCCGCCCGCCGCGGTGAGCGCCGCACCGGCCAGCACCGCCACGGCCACCGTCATCGTCCGCCGGGTCCGTCTCAGGGGTCGCCTGGTCAACCCGCACCTCCGGAAGAAAAATGATCTCTACGGAGGCACAGGTTCCTCGCCCGGGGACACCGGGTAAAGGGCGGCGCTCGCCTAACTCGGGCCGGTTTTGGTCATGTCCTGCCCTTGCCATCCCCGCAGGAGGGCGGGCGGGTCGCCGTCGTGGACGATCGTCAGCCGGCGCGTGGCGCGGGTGAGGGCGACGTAGAGGTCCTGCCCTCCCTTGGGCGACTCGCCGAGGATGCCCGCCGGGTCCACGATGATCACGGAGTCGAACTCCAGTCCCTTGGCCTCCTGCGCGGTCAGCACGACGGTGGGGGAGTCGAGCGCCTCGGGGGTGGCGCCGGCGGCGGCGTCCGGGAGCGCGGCCAGGACGGCGCCGTGCCGGGCTCCAGACGTGATCACGGCCAGGCGGCCCTCGGTGTAGCGGCCGCCGATGCCGTCGGGCGTCCCGCCGGCGACGGTCGACAGCTCCGACCGGACGAGGACCGGCAGCTCCGTGACCGGCAGCTCGATCATGATCGGCGGCGGGCCGTCGTCGCGGACGGGCTCGGGCGGCGTCTGGCCC
>JBOHBY010000254.1:0-1650 GCA_050698635.1 Spirillospora sp. | reverse complement strand
GGCGGCGTCCCGCGCGGCGGCATGGCCGCCTACGCGGCCTCCAAGGCCGCCGCCGCCCACCTCACCCGCTGCCTCGGCCTGGAGATGGCACCCCACGGGGTGCGCTGCAACATCGTCTCGCCGGGCTCGACCGACACGCCCATGCTGCGGGCGCTCGGCGCCGGCGACGTGATCGCCGGGGACGCCGCCGCGTTCCGCACGGGCATCCCCCTCGGCCGGATCGCCGCACCGGCCGACATCGCCGAGGCCGTGCTCTTCCTGCTGTCCGAGCGGGCCCGGCACATCACCATGCACGAGCTGTACGTCGACGGCGGCGCCGCCCTGCGCGCCTGAACCCCGGAGCCGATGCCTTGACCATCCTCACCGAGCGCCATGCCGACCTTCTGGGCGACTACCGGCCGGGAGACTCCTTCTTCTTCCGATCACCCGGCCACACCCTCCTCGCGCGCGGCACCGCCGCGACCGTCCCGACCTGCAACCCCGGCCACCCGGCGGAGACGCTCGCGCGCCGGGTCCGCGAGACGCTGGCCGAGGCGCGGGCCGCCGGGCAGCCACGCCCGATCGTCGTGGGCGCCCTGCCCTTCGAGCCGACGACGCCGGCGCGCCTGACCGTCCCGGCGACCGTCCACTGGACGGGCCCGTCCTGGGCGAGCCCCCCGCCGGACGAGCCGCCCGTCGCGTTCGGCGACGTCCGGCACACGCCCTCCCCCGAGCGGTACAAACAGGGCGTCGCGGACGCGCTGGAGCGCCTGGAGCGGGGCGACCTGGAGAAGGTCGTGCTCGCCCGCGCGTTCGACCTCGACGGCGTCACCCGCGCCGATGTGCCCGCGATGCTCCACCGCCTCGCGTACGGCAACCCGCAGGGCTACGTCTTCGCGGTCAGCCTCCTCCAGGACCACACGCTGCTGGGCGCGAGCCCGGAGCTGCTCGTCCAGCGCTCGGGCGGCCTCGTCACCGCCAACCCCCTGGCCGGATCGGCGCCCCGCCACTCCGACCCGGGCCTCGACGCCCGCAACGGGGAGGCGCTGCTGGCCTCCGCCAAGGACCTGCACGAGCACGCCGTGGTCGTGGACGCCGTCGCCGCCGGCCTGCGGCGCTACTGCGGCGACCTGGACGTCCCGTCCGAACCGTCGCTTTCGCGGACGTCCACGATGTGGCATCTGTCGACGCGGGTCCAGGGCCGGCTCATCGACCCGGACGTCTCCTCCATCCACCTCGCGGCGGCGCTGCACCCGACGCCCGCCGTGTGCGGCACCCCGCAGGGGACGGCGCGGCGGGCCATCCGGCAGCTCGAACCGTTCAACCGCGGCTTCTACAGCGGCGCCGTCGGCTGGACGGACTCCTCCGGCGACGGCGAATGGGCGATCGCGCTGCGCTGCGCCGAGGTGGAGCCGCGCGCGGTCCGCGCCTACGCGGGCGCCGGGATCGTGACCGGCTCCGACCCCGAGGCCGAACTGGCCGAGACGACCGCGAAGTTCCGCACATTCCTGCGTGCGCTCGGCATCGACCGGGACCTGTGATGCTCCCCCACTGCACGCCCTGGCCGGCCGAGGCCGCCGCCCGCTACCGCGACGCCGGGTACTGGCGCGGCGAGACGTTCGGCGCGCTGCTGGCCAGGCTCGCGGCCGAGCACGCCGGGCGCACCGCCGT
>JBOHBY010000253.1:0-1649 GCA_050698635.1 Spirillospora sp. | reverse complement strand
GGCGTGACCTGGACGATCAGGCGGCGGCGGCAGCGCGGGCAGTAGCGGGGCGGTTCCATCGCGCGGGCGGCGCGGCAGGCGGCGTGGTCGCCGGTGGCATCGTGGTCGCCGGTGGCGGCGTGGTCGCCGGTGGCGGCGGGTTCCCCACAGCGGTCGCAGTAGGAGTCCACGGCGGGTTCCTTTCTGAGGGTGGTTCGTGTCAGTGGGTTTCGGGGGCGCGCATGCGGCCTACGACGCCGGTGTCGTAGGTCCCGGCCGGGAACTCTGGGTGGTCGAGCAGTTCTGCCAGGAACGGCAGGTTGGTGCGTAGGCCCTCGATGTGGAACGCGTCGACGGCGGCGCGGGCCCGGCGCAGCGCGTGATCGCGGTCGTCGCCGTGGACGGACAGCTTGGCGAGCAGCGGGCCGTAGTGGGACGTGACGGTGTTGCCCTCGGCATATCCCGCGTCGATGCGGATGCCGTCGCCGACCGGCTCCTCCCACACCTTGATCTCGCCGTGGGAGGGCTGGAACAGCAGTGGGTCCTCGGCGTGGACGCGTAGTTCGACGGCGTGGCCGTGCGGGGTCGCGTCCGTGAACGAGACCGGCTCGCCGGCCGCGACGCGGAACTGCTGCTCGACGAGGTCGATCCCGGTGACGAGCTCGGTGATCGGGTGGGCTGCTTGGAGGCCGGTGCTCATCCCGAGGAAGAAGAACTCCTGCGCGACGGGATCGACCAGGCATTCGACGGTGCCGGCGCCGCGGTACCCGACCGTCTCGGCGGCGCGGACGGCCGCGGCGAGCATCCGTGCGCGCAGGTCCGGGGAGACGCCGGGCGACGGCGTCTCCTCAACGATCTTCTGGTGGCGGCGCTGGACGGAGCAGTCCCGTTCGCCGAGCGCGACGACGGTTCCGTCGGCGAGGCCGAGGACCTGCACTTCGACGTGCCTGGCGCCGGAGATGTGGCGTTCGAGGAGGACGTCGCCCTTCGCGGCGTGGGCGCGGGCCGTCTCGTACGCTCCGCGCAGCGACGCCTCGTCATGGGCGGTGGCCAGGCCGACGCCGCCCTGGCTGAGGGCGGGCTTGACCATGACCGGGTAGCCGATGCGCTCGGCCTCCTCGGCGGCGGTGGCGGCATCGGGGACGGGCTCCCACACGCCGGGCGGGACGGGCAGGCCCGCCTCCTTCATCAGGTTCCGGGCGTTGATCTTGTCGCCCATCCGGGCGATGGCGAGCGGCGGCGGCCCGACCCAGACGAGGCCGCGCGCGGTCACGGCGCGGGCGAACTCGGCGCTCCCGGCGAGGAACCCGTGGCCGGGGTGGACGGCCTGCGCGTTCGTCCGGTGCGCGGCCTCCAGGATCGCCGGGACGTTGAGGTAGCCGCGCGCGGGGTCGGCGGGACCGATGAGGACGGCCTCGTCCGCCTCCGCGACGAACGGCAGGTCGGTGTCGGCGTCGGTGTGCACGGCGATGGCCTTGACGCCCATCGCGCGGGCGGTGTGGACGATCCGGGCCGCGATCTCCCCGCGGTTCGCCACGAGCACGGACTCGAACACCTGCGGACTCCCCCTCACCGGCCGGCGGGACCCAACGCCCCGACCCCGGCCAGACTAGTGCCGGTGCCGATGCCGGTGCCGCGTCTGGCCGCACGCCGCCCGTGCGGGCCGGAGC
>JBOHBY010000252.1:0-3015 GCA_050698635.1 Spirillospora sp. | reverse complement strand
GGCCTGCCCGCCGCGGGCCCGCTGACGCTCCCCGGCGTCTGGGAGATCCGCTGACCGCCACGCCCGGCACACCCGGCACACCCGGCACACCCGGCTTCGTCGAGGCCGTCGCGGGGTTCGCCACGGGCGTGGTCGTGCTGACCGTCCGCGACGGCCGCGACGACCTCGGCACGACGGTCACCTCGTTCATGTCGGTGTCGCTCGAACCGCCGATGGTCGCCGTGGGCGTGGCGACGTCGTCGTACCTGACGGAGGTCCTGACGCGCCAGGGTCGGTGGGCGGCGACCGTCCTGTCGTCCGGGCAGCGCGCCTTGGCCGGACGTTTCGCCGCCGAGGGGCGTCCGGGCGCCCGCATCCTGCTGGCGTCCGCGCCCCACCATCGCGGTGAGCACTCCGGCGCCCTCATCCCGGAGTCGGGTTTGTCCGCCCTCGAATGCGAGACGCGCCAGGCCGTCACGGCGGGCGATCACACTGTGTTCGTCGCCGAGGTCCTGGCCACGGACTACATCGCCCGCGACGAGAAACCGCTGATCAGGGTCAACCGCCGCTACCTCACCCCTGGCTGACGAGCACCGGAGTGCTGGTCAGTTTGACGGTGCCGCCGGGCGGGATCGTCCGGCGCGTCCCGTCGAGCCGCTCGACGGTCACCGGCGTCGGTCCTGACGGCATCCACGACTCGCCCTCGTGGGTCCAGCGAATGAACGCCGTGGAACGGTCCCCTTCGTGGCGGACGCCGAACTCGCACTGCCAGACGTTGCCCGGCAGGCCGTTCGCCGCGCCGTGCCCGCAGCCGCGGATCTCGGCGCCGTCCAGCCAACGCTGGAGCCGCTCGACGTTCAGCGCCGCGCGGGTGGGCGCGCCGCCGTCCGGCTGGAGCACGATCGGGACGCGGTCGCTGCCCCAGCTGTAGAGGTACATGCGCCGCAGCCCGTAGCGGTTGGCGTACAGGCCCGTCAGGTAGAAGCGGGCGGCGTAGTCCGCGGCGAGGGCGGGCGCGGGCTTGGCCTGGAGGGGGAGGCTGTAGGTGGTGCCGGTGTTCCAGATCTCGGGGTGGACGCCCGCGGCGTGGAACTCGCGGTCCGCCAGCTCCAGTGCCCGGAGCATCAGCTCGGGGGGATCCTTCGCCTGCGGCTGGTACAGCTTGACGCCCGCGGCCGTGCAGTGGCGGTAGCCGCCGAGTTCCGCGAACCGGCGGAGGGCACGGCGCCCTTCCGGTTCCCAGAGCCGTCCCATCGACGGGCAAACGATCTGCGCCCGCGGGTCGTGGCGGCGGATGATGCGGCTCGCGCGGCGGGTCATGGCGACGAGGGTCTCGACGGAGCCGTTGTAGTAGTGCGGGTCGTTCGCCATGACCCAGAGCTCGTAGGCGCTGATGCGGCCGCGCGCGTGCGCGGCCAGCGCGCCGATGAACCTGTCCCAGTCGCGGAGGTCGTCGGGAGGGGCCGCCCTGGACCCGTCGGGGTAGGCGGCGCGGGGCGCGTCCGGCGCGGCCCAGGCCGGGGTGCCGCCGAGGACGAACAGCGCTGGCAGGTTCGCCTTCTGGGCGCCGTCCAGGAGGCGGTCCAGGGTCGTCCAGTCGTACTGTCCGCGGGACGGTTCCAGGCTCGCCCAGCGGGTGCCGCCGTCCCACAGCCGCACGCCCCCGACGAGAAACGTCGGCATGGCGCCACTGCCGCTGTTCACGGTGACGCCGAACATGGTCCGGGGCACGGGGAGCGGTTTGGCCGCCCAGCTCGGCGCCGGGATCGTGCGCGGCGGCGCGGTCCTCGACGCGCGGGCCTTCCCGCCGTCGCCCGCGCCGCCGAGATCGCGGACGGGATCGCCGATGAGCGCGAAGGCGAGCACGCCCACGAGCAGAACGCGCACCGGCGTGCTCCGGACCCACCTCGCGAGCCGAACACCGCGATCCGGCTCTGGCGGTGGCTCCGGTGTGGGCTCCTCTGGCGGTGGCTCGGGTGGCTTTTCGTCCGTGCCGGACGGTTCCGCGGTCGCGGCGCGCCAGTACCGGAGAAGGTCGTTGAGCTCCTCTGGGCCCGCTCCGCATTCCTTGGCGATGTTCGCGACGAGCGCGTAGTCGGCGGGGACGCGTTCGCCTCCGCAGTAGCGGTGTAACGCGGCGCGGCTCGTGAACGTCCGGCGCGCAAGTTCCTGGTAGCTCAGCCCGCTGCGCTGTTTGAGGTTCGTCAACAACGCGGAGAAAGCGCTCACGGCCGTGGCTCGGTCCACGAACCCCCCTCGATCATGCACCGGGGAGGAGTTTCCCATACCGGTCAGGGCTTGGCCACAATCGACCCCGTCCCCGGGGATAGGGCCAGGTCAGCGCGGGTGGGGGCGTCCCCGTCCCGGCGGGGACGGCCGGCGCCTTGCCGCCGCCCCGCGGCGCCGGGAACGCTGAGGCCGTCCCGGTGCCGACCTGCGGTGCCGGGACGTCAACGAACAGCGTCCGGCACCGCCGAAACGGGGGACGGGGCCGGGCAGCAGACCACGGGGAGAGTCCATGCCTTCCAAGGCCGTCAGCGTGGCCACCGCCGCCGTCGGCGCGCTCGCCTTTCTGGTGATCGCGCCGCCGCAGGCCCAGGCCGCCGCCACCTACGCGACCGAGAACTGCACGAAGAACGACCTGAAACTGTGCGGTGAGGTGTCCAACGGGTCGCATGCCACGATGCACACCACGATCAACCTCGGTAAGGGATCGGACCGCTGCGACGTCTGGAACTACGACGGCGGAACCAAGGAGAAGTGGGTGTACGCCAACTGCACCCAGGTGAAGTTGTCTCCAGGGGGACGCCGGGGAGGCGGCACGGTGGACGTCGACGCGCTGACGTTCAACCGCGACGCCTACATGCTCGACTTCCACGGCACCCTGCTCTGGAAGGGCAAGGGCGTGTGGACGAAGATCCACAACAACGAGACGGCGGTGTGCGGAACGGACGCGAGCTTCGGCGTCCCGTTCTGCCGCATCGTCTGGGATTTCTGACCCGCGAACCGTAAGGGACGAGGCGCCGCACCCGCACT
>JBOHBY010000251.1:0-3626 GCA_050698635.1 Spirillospora sp. | reverse complement strand
AAGAAGCACGAGCGGCGGATCGTGCTGGTGCCTTGGCAGTTGACGCTGGTCTCGAAGCGTCCCGATCTCCTGCTTCGCGGCCTGCTCCATTCCGACGGGTGCCGCTTCCAGAACACAGGTCGGGGTGGGTGGTCGCACCCGAGGTATGCCTTCGCGAACACCTCGCGTGACATCCGGGCGATCTTCTGTGCCGCCTGCGATCTCCTCGGCCTGCACTGGACGGCTTCCGCCGATCGGACTATCTACGTCTCGCGCAAGCACGACGTGGCGCTGCTCGACCTGTTCGTCGTTCCCAAGCGCTGACTACCTGCCGCGCCGCTGCGGCGTTCCGAACACGTAGTCCCAGAACGGGGCGCTCACTCCGAAGCCGCGCGTGTCGTCCTGGAAGTGGTGGCGCATGTGCAGCTCCCGCATCAGCTTTCCGAGGCGGGAGGTCGGGCGGTGGTGGTGCACGTGGTAGTGCGTCATGTCGTACACCAGGTAGCCGAACAGGAAGCCGGCGGCGAATACGTCGGCCGCGGGCAGGACGAGCACGAAGATGCCGTAGAACGCGGCCGCCAGCGGCACGCTGACCGACGGCGGCATCACGAGGCGCAGCGGGTCGTTCGGATGGTCGTGGTGGACGCCGTGGATGATCCAATGGAGGCGCGCCAGCGGGCCCGCCTCCGGCTCGAAGTGGAACACGAGCCGGTGCATCCAGTACTCGATCAGCGTCCAGAAGAGCCAGCCCGCCATGACCATGCCGAGCGTCTCGGCCGTCGAGAGCCGGCCGGCGCCGATCACGAACAGCGCGATCACGACCGGCGCGAAGAGGATCAGCGGCACCAGCGCGTGGACGCGCGAGAGCCGGTCAAGCAGGTCCGACTCGAACATCCGCGGCGAGGCCCTCAGAATGTCACTGCGGGGCGCGTCCAATGCCTCCCGAATGTAGCGCACCTCCGGGGGGTCTGAAAAGGGCTTCAGCCGCGCTGCCAGAGTCCGCCCCAGGACGCCATCAGGTACTCGAGCCCGAAGGCGGCGGTCACGCCGTAGACGAGGACCTCGACGGGCGCGGCCGGCCCGGCGAAGACGCGCCCGAGGAGGTAGCACGTGACGAGCCCGACGAAGAGAAGCCTGCCCGCTGTCTCCATCTCGTCATGGAGTGTCGGACGGAGCCGCCGCCGGCCCGTTATCGGCCGGTAAAGGCGCCGTGAACGTCCGGTTACTGCCGGAGCGGCGGTCGGCTGTCGCACGACCATGCAGCGTCGAACGGAGGAGGACACCGCTAGAGGCTCAGCGTGCGGAGACGAACCGGTGAGCGGAACGCATGACGTCCCGCGTCCGCCCGTCGTGGAACACTTCGATCGGGGCCTTGGAGTGAAGGTGCGGGTTGGCTCCGAGCATCCAGGACTTAACTGCCTCGCGACGCATCCCGGTCTCGAGGATCGAGACGATCGTGTACAGGTCGATCAGCCGGCGCAGGGTCTGATCGTCGGGCTGGCGATCGTCCCGGGCGTAGCGGCCGATCGTCTTGGGGTGGCGGTCACCGAGCGCGAACGCCACCAGCTTCTGACCGAGCACACGCTGGAGCTCGGAGGCGAGCTCGGAAGGAGACAGATCGGTGGCAGAACGGTGAGCGCTCTCAAAGACTTCCTGGACGGTCACGCGGGGCCCTCCTTCCGTTCGTCCGTCGTCCTCACTGTACACCACCGGGCTCGCTTCGGCACCCACTCGGCTCCAAATTGGCTCCGCTTTAGTCCCCCGGCCCGTCTTGGACGTCACGTGACGAGACTCGACTAATCCGCCATGCGACAATCAAGGGGGTCCAGCGGACTGACCTCCACCCATCCATCCGCCGTGTCACCCAGCCGCCCCCGAAACGACAGAACCCGCTCCGTAGAGCGGGTTGCGAAGCACCGCCACGGGGATTCGAACCCCGGTTTCCGCCGTGAGAGGGCGGCGTCCTAGTCCCCTAGACGATGGCGGCCCGTCGGCGGGCGATTGTAGCGGTCGGGGGTGCGCGTGCCCATGTGGTGCGGGTATGCTGTCGCCGTTCATCGGCCGGTGGTCAAGGGAAGTCCGGTGCGAAGCCGGCGCGGTCCCGCCACTGTGAACGGGCGCTGAGGCGTCGCCGGAGCCACTGGGAAGCCGACGGCTTTCCGGGAAGGCGCGGCGCTGAGTCCGAAGCCAGGAGACCTGGCCCCGGTCGGAGCCATACGACCCTCGAGGAAAGGGTGGCCCAATGACCAACCGCATCCGGGGTACGCACGTCGTGGCCCTCGCCGTGTTCGCGATCGCCGCTCCCGCGGCGTCGGCCGATCCCGCGACCGTCAACCTCCGCGTCGAGGCGCAGGGCTCGACCCTGTTCGACGCTCCGCTCACCACGGACGGGCACAATGTGACGACGCCGTCCGGCGGCACGCACAAGTGCGACAGCACGAACGGAAACCCGCCGGCCAACCCAACCCCGGGGCCGTCGGCCACCGCGGCCCTCGACGACGGCGCGAAGCTCGCCGGCTTCGACTTCGACGGGACCTACAACAGCGGCTTCGACGACTTCTTCATCGAGCGCATCGGGCCGAACACCAACAGTCCGGCGAAGTTCTGGGGCCTGTTCGTGAACTCTGTGTCGTCCTCGGTCGGCGGCTGCCAGCAGCGAGCCGGCCAGGGCGACGAGGTGCTCTGGGCCTACGCGGCCTTCGGTGCCGCTCCGCTCAAGCTGAGCGGTCCGCCGGCGACCACGCCCGGGCAGTCGGTGCAGGTCCGGGTCACGCATGGGGAGAGCGGCGCGCCGGAGCCGGGCGCCACCGTCGGCGGCGCGACGACCGGGGCGGACGGCACCGCGTCCCTGAGCTTCGCCGACTCGGGGATCTACCGCCTCAAGGCCGACCGTTCGGACGCGATTCGCTCCAACACGCACGTCCTGTGCGTCGACCCCGCCGGGGCCGACCCCTGCACCTCCGGCGACAAGGACGCGCCGAGGCTGGTGCGGATCGATCTGCCCGGCCGCGAGCTCGCCAGCGAGCGTGGCCAGTCCCGCACCATGGTCATCTCGTGGCAGGCCGACGACGGTGGGGGCGCGGGCGTCGCCTACTACGCGGTCGAGGTGCGCGAGATGGGAAGCGGCCTGCGCTCGGCGAAGATCGTGCCGGGCGAGTGGAAGCTGATCACCGACCGCACCGCGGCGCCCTCGGTGCGCTTCCGGGGCGACTCCGCCAGGGCGTACCAGTTCCGCGTCACGGCGGTGGACCGCGCGGCGAACCGAGGCGCGGCCGACACCGACCCGATCGTCGTGCCGGTCGACGACCGCGACCGCCGGCTGTGGCGCTTCTCGCGCGGCTGGAAGCGCACCCCGCGCCGGGGAGCTTGGGGACGCACCGTGAGGCGCACCACGAAGGCGGGCGCAACCGCGAGGCTGCCGTTCACCGGCCGGCGGGTCTCGCTGATCGGCCGCAGGCTGCCGAAGGGCGGCCGGCTGCGGGTGAGCGTGGGCGGGCGAAGCAAGGTGCTCCGCCTGCGTGGCCGCTCGGCGCCCCGTCGGGTGCTCTGGACGAGCCGCGGGCTGCGTGACGGTGCCCACGTGCTGCGCGTCCGCAGCCTGGGCGGCGGCCCGGTGGAGGTCGACGCCGTGGCGCCGCGGCCATGAG
>JBOHBY010000250.1:0-2724 GCA_050698635.1 Spirillospora sp. | reverse complement strand
GCCATCAGCCGCTCGCCTTGCCGACGCGGATCGAGGCCGGCACCGCGAACCCGTTGACGACGCTGCCGCTCGTACCGCCCGCGAACAGGACGTGCACCGGCGCGGTCGCCAGCGGCAGGACGTCGTTGTTGCGCAGGAGCGCCTGCTGGAAGGTCGTCAGCGCGGCGCACTTCTTCTCGGCCGTGCTGGTCGCGGCCTGGTCGTACGCCCGCTCCGCGGCCGGGTTGTTCGTCGCGCCGAGGTTGAGCCCCTTCGGCGGCGCGTCGTGGACGAAGTACTGCCCGACCGGCAGGAAGCTCGACAGCCGGTTGCCGTACACGAAGATCGTGATGTCCCAGTCGTTCTTGCCGCCGAACAGGTCGGTGACCCACGCCTGGTTGTCGGTCGTGCGGACCTCCGCGGCGGCGCCCGCGGCCTGGAGCGCGGACATGACGTGGTCGTTGGCGGCGCCGCCGGCCAGGATGTTCGTGCCGATGACCCGGAGCTTCACGCCCTTGAGCGTCTTGGCCGCCGCGGCCGCGTCGTACTTGGGGACGAGTGCCTCCGAGCCGCGGTCGAAGCATTCGTAGGTGGACCGGCCGAGGCTGGACAGCAGCATGCCGGCGCCGAAGCTCTGCACCTTGTTCAGGACGGAACGTTCCAGCGCCTGGGCGATCGCGAGCCGGACGTTCTGCTGGGCGGTCGGATGACCGGCGGTCTCGTTGAAGACGAGCATGGTGTCGGACTGCGGTGCCGTACGGACGGTGATCCCGCGCGTCGACTTGAACCGGTCCCACGCGTTGGAGGTGAACGAGGGGATCTGGAGCTCGCCGGTGGAGGTCAGGTTGGCCCGGGTGTTCTCGTCCTCGACCACCTTGAACACCAGCTTCTTCGGCGGCTCGCCCGGGGTCTGGACGGCGTGCGCCGGTCCCCACGTGTACGTCGGCCGCCGCGTCAGCGTGTAGCTGGAGCCGGTGACCTGCGACTCGGAGACGAAGGCGCCCGTGCCGGCGGACTTGGTCCGCAGGCTCGCCGGGTCCTTCGTCCCGGACGGGCAGACGATGCCGGCGAACGGCCCGGTCATCCCGGGCACCAGGTCCGACCAGGGCTTCGCCAGCTTGATCGTCACCGAGTCGCCGGACGACGTCGCCTTCGCCGAGTTGCCCGGTCCGATCGCCTGGCGCACGAGGGGCGCCTTGGTCGCCGGGTCGAAGAGCCGGTTCAGCGACGCCGCGACCACCGCGCCGGTCAGGGACGTGCCGTCCGAGCAGGTGACGCCGCTTCGGAGGTGGAAGGTGGCCGTCTTCGGCGTGGATCTCCATTTGTCGGAGAGCCCGGGGACCAGCTTGCCCGACGGGTCGAAGGTCACGAGCGTGTCGTACAGCGCGGCGAGGGCGACGGAGTCCTGGAAGGTGCTCGCCTTGGTCGGGTCGTAGCTGCTGACCGGGCCGTCGAGGGTCATGGACACGACGCCGTCGGTGACGTTCGGCGGGGTCTTGCCGCCGGAGCCCGCCGTCCCGCCGCAACCGGCGACGAGGGATGCGCAGACGGTGACGCTCGCGACAACTGCCCCGTGCCCCATTCGAATTCTCATGGTGGTCCTTCGGTGATGTGCCGGATGAGGTGTGCCGGACGAGATGAGGGTGTGCCGGACGAGACGTGCGGTGCCCCGGAGCGGGCGCCCGGTCGCGTTCATCAAAGTGAACGTGTGTCGGCCATGGTGACGACCCGGCCAACCGATGTCAATATGTTGAACGCGGGGAAAAGCCGCGGCCGGATCGGCGGCGGCAGGGCGCCGCGCGGCTCAGAACGACGGCGGCGTCATCGCGCCGACGAGCACCGCGTTGCCGTCGGTGGCGTTGCGGTACCAGTGCGACAGGCCCGAGTCGTAGGTGATCGAGTCGCCCTCGTAGAGCGTGTGCGTGGTGCCCGCGATGCACACCATGAGCTCGCCCTCGGTGATCAGGATGCACTCCTCGCCGGGGTGCTGGAACGGCGCGCTCTCGTTGCTCCACCCGGCCGCGACCTGCGCCTTTATCATCCCGAGCCGGCCGTTCATATGCGGCGTGATCAGCGTGTACTCGAGGTTGTCGTCGGCCAGCAGCAGGCGCCGGTGGGTGCCCGCGCGCACCAGCGCGCCGGTCTCGGTGTCGGCGAGGAAGAACCGGCCGACCGGCACGTCGAGGGCCTGCGACAGCTTCACGAGCGTCGTGAACGAGGGGTTCCCCTGGCCGCGCTCGATCTGGCTCAGCAGGCCAGGGCTGAGGTCGGCGGCCTGGGCCAGGGCGGCGATGCTCAGGTCGGCGGCGCGGCGCAGTTCGCGGACGAGGTTGCCCACAACGGCCATGGTCGGCGACGTGCTGCCCGGCTTACCGGCCTCTGGTGACCCTGCGCTGCGCGGCATGGTGACAGCCTGCCCGACCCGGACAGGCTCGTCAATATATTGAACAGCACGGACGGACCGGCGCCCTGGCCGTTCGCGGCCTTGACGCCCGTCTTTTCGTAAGTATAACTTACGCCACCTAAGTGACAGTAACGATGTGCTTCCCCGGAACAACGACCGGCACAACGGCCGACACAACGGCCGACACAACGAGCGGAGGGCCGTGACCAGCGTGTTCGACACTTCCCTGAGCGGTCTGCTCACCGGCCGGGTCGCCCTGGTCACCGGTGCGGCCGGCGCGCTCGGCGCATCGATCTGCCGCACCTTCACCCGGGCGGGCGCCGAGGTCGTCGGCGTCGACC
>JBOHBY010000249.1:0-6021 GCA_050698635.1 Spirillospora sp. | reverse complement strand
CGCCTGAACTCCTCGGACGCGGCGAGCCGCTCCAGCGGCCCGCGGATCTCGGTGTTCAGGTCGGCGAGCCCGGCATCGAACTCGCGCCGCCCCTCCGCCGCCCACTGGACGAACGCGGTGTGCTCGGCGGGCGTGAGCCGTCCGTCGCGCGCCATCGCGGCGGTGACGAGCGAGTCCTCGCGGAGCATGTAGGCGCGGGCGTTGCCGAGGCCGATCAGCGCGCGGCCCTGCGTGAGAATGGCGACGTCGTTGACCGTGACCAGCCCGTTGAAGACCCTGATGACCTCGTCGAGGACGGCGCTGTAGGAGTTGATGACGTCGAGCGGCGCGGCGTTCCCGGCGTCGACGGCCGCGCGGAGCCGGGGCACCGTGTCCAGCGCTTTGACCGCGGCGGCCAGGCGTTTCTTCGTCTCGGGCTCGGCCGCGTCCCTCGCGTCGGCCGACAGCGCGGTCGCGCGGAACGCTCGCTCCACGGCGCTGACCCGCGCCCGCTGCGCGCCGAGCTTCCGCCTGTCCGCGGCGTCGCGGGTGCTGAGCGCGACGACGCTGAGGGAACGTTCGGCCTGGAGCTGGTTCACGAGCTGGAGGCCGGGCAGGCCCATCTTCTCGTACGTCGTCGAGAAGTCGTATTTGTCGAACGCGTCGCCGAGGGTGATGTTCGCGGCGAACGCCCACAGGGCGATGAGCGAGACAAGGGGAACCAGCAGCAGTGCCGTGATTCGCAGGCGGATGGGCCGCCTTCGCCTGCCGCCGCCGCCCCTGCCCACGGGCCTGCTGCTCTCGCGCGTGTTCTCGCGGCCTTCGCCGATCAATCGGATCACAACCTCAAGCGGGGGGACGGGACGCGAGGGCGGCCCGTTCTTTTCGGTCAGTGAGTTAGGTGGGCCGTACCTCGTCCACGGCCGCGCGGGCGACCAGGTCCCGGAGCCGGCCTGTGATCATGTCGACGGCCCTGGCGTGCCCGTGCACGGCCTTCTCGCACGTGGCGTACCGGCCGACGTCGGCGTGCATGGACAGATCGGACACGATCGTCTGCCACAGCAGCGGCCTGCCGTCCGCGGTGAAGCCGAGATCGATCACGGTGAACCAGGTCGAGACGACCACCACGACGCCGCCGACGCGGATGACGTCCTGTGCCAGCAGGCGTCCCCGTACGTCCAGCAGTAGCCGCTGGGCCTCGTCGGAGGTGACGCGTCTCCCGTCCGAGCGGTAGTAGTCAACGGACATGGTGCTTCCCATCGCTACGCGGGGTTCTGCGAGGAGAGGCGGGCTCAGCGGCCGGGGCGGCCGTCCAGCGGCCAGGCGCGGACCTCGCACCAGACCGCCTTGCCGGACGGGGTGAGGTCGGTGCCGTGCCGCTCGGCGATGATCGCGACGAGGAACCAGCCCCGTCCCGTCTCGTCCATGAGGTCGACGACGCCGCCGCCCGCGAGCCGCGTGTGCGGGACGCCGGCGCCCTGGTCGTGGACCTCGATCCGGAGCCGGGAACCGGCGCGCAGCAGCCGCAGCGAGAGCGCCGAGCCGGTGAGCGCCGCGTGCCGGACGGCGTTGGTGACGAGCTCGGAGACCAGGACCTCCGCGTCGTCGCCGACGTGCCCGATGTCGGAGCCCGTGGTGACGGACCGGCTGAAGCGCCGCGCCCGCGGCACCGACTCCAGCTCGGCGGGCAGCGTCAGCTCGCCCAGCAGGACCGGCTGGTTGGACACCGGCGGTGGGGCTGGTTCGGGTGGGGTGGTGAGGGTGTTAGGGAGTTCGATGGTGTGGTGTTCGCCCGACATGATGAACGCCTCCTTGACTAAGGCGTGTGGCCCGGGGGACGGTCATGCCGACTCTCCGTCCTCGGGAGGGGTGCCCGCACGGGTGCGCAGCAACCGGGCGGTGCTGGTGAACCACTCGTAGTTCTCCTGCTCGAAGCGCAGGCCGCGCATGCAGGTGAGGTACGGACCGACAGGGGAACCGGTCCGCAGGAAGGTCTCTTCGTCCATGTCGCCGCGCAGATGCTTCATGGTGTGCTCGAAGACCTCGATCTTGGCGGCGGACGCGACCGCCCGGTCTTCCAGCTGCGCGATGACGGAGGCCGCGGAGATGTGGTCGACGGCCTGGACCATGGCGAGCAGGTTCTCGCGGATGATCCCCGGCTTGGCCGGGGTCGCGGCGAACCGTTCGAGCTCGTCGAGCCCGGCCCGCGTGACGGTGTAGACGCGCTTGTTCGGACGGTCGTGCTGGATGATCTGCCGCCCGCTGATCAGGCCTTCGGTCTCCAGCCTCGACAGCTCCGAGTAGAGCTGCTGCGGTACGGCGTGCCAGAAGTTGGAGACCGACAGATCGAAGATCTTGGCCAGCTGGTAGCCGCTGTACTCGCCGTCGAGCAGCGCCGCGAGCACCGCGTGACGTAGCGCCATCGGTCTTCTCTCCCCGCCTTGACTCAGGGTGAACCCGACGGTAGCAGACAACGACAGGAATAGTCATGCTTTTGACTAGGTTTGGTTAGGGCGATTTTCCCGATGTGCGACGGCGGGTTCGAGGTCGGCGGCGAGACCGCCGATCCGGCCGCTCAGGAACGCGTCCCTGGTCTGGCGGCGCCGGATCTTTCCGCTGGTCGTCCGCAGCACCGTGCCCCGTCCGGACAGGACGACGCTCAGCGCGGGCAGCTCGAACGCGCGGGCGACGGCCGTCTTGATCAGGGACGCGAGCTCGTCCAGCGGCGTCCCGGCGGCGGCCCTGGTGCTGATCTCCTGGACGATGACGACGTGCTCCCGCGCCGTCCCGTCGTCGCTGCCGTCGTCGCTGTCGTCGTCGAGCACGAACGCCGCGTTGGCGAGCGCCGCCGGGTGGGCCTCCCGGGCGGCCTCCTCGATGTCGTGCGCGTGGATGTTGCGGCCGTTGACGATGATGAGGTCCTTGATCCGTCCGGTGACGTAGAGGTCGCCGCCGGTGCGGAAACCGAGGTCGCCCGTCCTCAGGTAGGGGCCCTCGCCGCCGGACGTGAGCGCGCCGAAGGTCTCACGGGTCGCGTCGGCGTTCTCCCAGTAGCCTTGCGCGACGCTTCCGCCGCGGACCCAGATCTCGCCCACCCGCCCCTCCGGAAGGCGGGCACGGGTGTCGGGGTCGACGACGGCGACGTCCAGCGTGACGGGACGTCCGCAGCTCACCAGCCGCCGCCGCGCATCGTCGCCGCTGCCCTCGGGGGATGCTGGGACGGCCTTGCCGAGGGTGAGGGCCTCGGCGTCGAAGTCGCGGACGACGGCGCCGCCGCCCCGGGGAGCGGCGGTGATGAGCAGCGTCGTCTCGGCCATTCCGTAGCAGGGCATCCACATGGACGGCCGGAACCCGACGGGCGCGAAACGCTCGGTCATCCTTTCCAGCGTCACTGCCCGGACGGGTTCGGCGCCGTTCTTGACGACGCGGAGGGACGCCAGGTCGAGCCCGTCGAGCTGGGAGTCTTTGACGCGGCGGAGCAGCAGCTCGTATCCGAAGTTCGGCGCGACGGTGACCGTCCCGCGATACCGGGTGATCAGTTCCAGCCACAGCACCGGACGTTTGATGAACGTGACCGGCGAGGTGAACACGTAACGGCAGCCGAGGTACAGCGGCTGCAGGACCTGACCGACCAGGCCCATGTCGTGGTAGTGCGGCACCCAGCCGACCCCGACCGTGCCGGACGTCCCCTCGATGCGGCGTCCGATCTCCTCGCCGTTGCACAGCAGGTTGCCGTGGGTGATCATCACGCCCTTGGGCTCGCTGGTCGACCCGGACGTGTACTGGAGGAAGGCGAGGGTGTCGGGGCCGAACTCGGGCGGCGTCCAATCGGTGGGGCCGGTGTCGGCGTCGGCGTCGGGGTCGGTGTCGTCCGGCGCCTCCGTGTCGAGGGTGTCGACGGTCTTCGGCAGCCAGGAGGCGAAGGTGTCGCGGTGGGCGGTGTCGGTGAGGATGAGCGCGATGTCGGCGTCCTCGATGATGCGGTGAGTGCGGCCGTACCGTCCGGTGTCCAGGTCGGGCAAGGGGGCGGGGACGGCGACGACGCGCGCGTACAGGCAGCCCAGGAACGCCGTCAGGAACTCCAGCCCTTCCGGATACAGCAGCAGGACGGCCCTGTCGCGCAGGCCACGCGCCTGTAGGCGGCAGGCGAGCGCGCGTGCCCTGCGGTCGAGTTCGGCGAATCCGAGCACGTTCTCCTTGTATTTCCCGCCTCGTTCTTCGGTGATGAACGTGAACGACCGGTCGTCACCGTGCAGTTGGACGTTCGCCCGGACGAGCGAGACGAAGTCCTGATGCTTCTGCATCGTCCGTCACCCACCGGACGGCGAACTGGCCAGGGACAGCAGCGAGAACCAGCGGCCCTCGCCCTCGTCGAAGGCGCGGAACATCGCGTCCTCCAGCGACGGAAGCATTTCCTCGGACAACAAGGTGTCGGGCTGCGCGCGTTGCAGCAGGCGTTGCAGGCACAGCACAAGCCACTGACCGTCGGCGAACGGCCCACTGAACCAGTCGCGGTTGTGCAGCCAGGTCAGGGTGCAGGAGAGCATCGCGTGCAGTTCGCAATACCGCTTGGCGCGCGCCAGCGCCGCAACAGACGACGTGTCGCCCTCGCTCGCCCTGATGCCCTGCTCGACCTTGGCGCGCAGGCCGCCGATGCCCGACATCAGCTCCTTCAGCTCCGCCGCGACACCGGGCGCGGCGTGCTCGCTGGCCGCCGTCAGCAGCTCCTCGCAGATCACGTCGAACCGCTGGCCGATCTCGTCGTGGCCCTCGTTGGTGAGCCGCAGCATCCGGCCGTCCGGCGCCCAGGGGGGCGGGGTCCGCGTCCAGGAGAACAGGTCGGCGAGCAGCTCGTCCTCGCCGCCCGTCTCCTCCTGCGGGTCGACCAGGTACGGGAGCTGGGCCGCGACGTTGGCGAGGTTCACGTGCGTCGTGCCCTCGAAGATGCTCGCGATCGCGTGGTCGCGCTGGAGCTTCTGGAACACGCCGTGCGCGACGCCTTCGCGCAGGTAGCCGCGCGCCGCGAGGACGGTCCCGATGCTCGCCACGACCTCCTCCCCCAGGACGGGCACGAAGTACTTCACGATCGACGACCACAGGCTCAGCCGTCCCGGCGCGACCGTCAGGGACCGCGCCACCGGGATCGCGACGCACTCGGCGACCAGCAGATCCAGATGCGCCTTGAGCAGATGGTCGCGGATGACCGGGATCTGGTAGATGTCCGAGCCGTAGAGGGTGCGGCGCCGCGCGTACTCCATACCGATGCGGACGACCGCGTCCATCGTCCCGACCGACAGCGCCGCGATCGCCGTCCGGGTGATCTGCAACGTCTTCAGCGTCTGGACGAGCCCGGACCCGCGCCGCCCGATCACCCGGTCGGCCGGGACCCGCGCGCCCGAGAACGCGACACCGCTCAGGTCGTGGCCGCGCAGCCCGACCGTCCGCACCGGCGGCAGCGTCGACCACGTGGCCGGGTCGAGCTCGTCCTTGTCGACGAGGATGAGCGAGAAGTCGCGCGGCCCCGTCCTGGCGTAGGTGGTGACGAACCTTCCACGGGTAGCGTTGCCGACCGGCCATTTCGTCCCGGTCAGGACGAGGTCGTCGCCCTGCGGCTCGGCCTGCGACTCCGACGCCATCACATCGCTGCCGTGATCGGCCTCCGAGACGCCGAAGCAGGCCAGGTCGCCGTTCAGAACGCCGTCCGCGACCGTCGTGCGCTGCCGGTCGTCGCCCCAAAGCCACACCGGGTTCACGGCCAGCAGGCCCGACCCGTACATCACCGCGACGGTGACGCTGCGGCGCGAGATGCCACGGGTGACGAAGAACAGCTCCTCCAGCGTCGTGAGCCGTCCGCCGAGCCCGCTCGGGACCAGGTACTTCGGAAAACCCCAGGCCCGGACGGCGTCGGCCGCGCCCGGCGGGAGCTCGTCGCGCTCCTCCGCCTCGACGATCGCCCGGTAGGAGAACGGCCCGGCCGCGTCGTCCATCGGGTCACCGAGAAACCCGTCCAGGTCGGCGGCGATCCGATGCGCGGACGACAAC
>JBOHBY010000248.1:0-8181 GCA_050698635.1 Spirillospora sp. | reverse complement strand
GCGCGGTTCCGCGAGCGCATCGCCGCGACCGACGAGGCCGACCTCGTCACCCAGGACCTGCTCATCGGCATCGCCCGTGAGCTGGAGAAGCAGCACTGGATGTTCCAGGCGCAGACCTGACGCGTCCAGCGCCCCAGGACGCCGGCCCGGCCGGCGCGCCGCCGCGATCCCCGGCGCGCCGCCCCGAAGCCGACGAAGGCCCCGGCCCCTCGCCGACCGTTCCGGCGAGGACCGGGGCCGATTATCGTCCCGCCGCCGGCGCTGATCACGTCCGCAGATGCTCCAGCACGGTGTCGGCGAACTCGACCGCCAGCGGGCTCAGCGCGTCCCACCGCCGGGCCGCCCACCCCGCGGTGAGCGGCGGAAGGTCCGGGATGGGGACCAGCCGGACGTCGCCGCTCCCACGCCCCCACCCCGGCAGCGCGGGCAGGATCGCGTGCCCGAGGCCCAGCTCGGCGAGCAGCAGCGCCGTGTCCCAGTCGGCGACGCTCGTCGTGGACGTCAGCCGCACCCCGTGCCGTTCGAGGTGCGTCTCCAGATGCAGGCGCGACGTGGAATGCTCGGGCAGTTCGATGTGCCGGATCCCCGACAGTTCCTCCAGCGCGATCGACGTCCGCCGGGCCAGCGGATCATCGGCGTGGACGGCGAGCATCCACGGCAGTTCCCGGGAAGCGCGCTGCTCGACGCCCTCCAGCGGCGGCCCGGTCGTCACCCACGCCAGGTCGGCGGCGTGCGAGCGGACGGCCTCCAGGCACCGGCGGCTGGACCCCGCGGTCTCGAACTGGAGCGCCGCCTCCGGGTGCCGCCCCCGGAACGCGGCCACGCCCGCCGCCATGAAATGCCGGACGGTCGTCGCGCCCGTCGCGATCCTGACCGTGCCGCCGACGCCGCGGCGCAGGTCGTCGAGATGGCGCAGCGCCGCGTCCAGCCCGGCGATCCCCTCGGCCGCGGCCCGCTGCAGGACGAGCCCCGCCCGCGTCGGCACCACCCCGCGCGGGCGCCGCTCCAGCAGCACCAGCCCGGTCTCCCGCTCTAGCCGCTTCACATGCTGGCTGACCGCCGACTGGCTGCACGACAGGTCGCGCGCCACGGCGCTGAGATTGCCCGCCGCGCACACGGCGACGAACACGCGCAGATCGTCCAGGGTCATGCATCCAAGTTAGAGCTGGGAGATCAATAAGAAAACCCGAGAATTGACTTGGAACGATCGCATGCCGAAGATGCTCGATATGGGCGCGGGCTACAGCGTCCCGAACCAGGCGGCGACCCGCCCCACCGACCCGGGCGCGGGGTGGGCGCCGACCCTGGACGCCGTCTATCCGGGGGCGGGTTGGCAGTGGGGGCACCAGTAGGTGGCGCGCATGCCGCCCTGAGACTTCTGGTCGGCGCGCTCGATTCGCGTCGCGCAGCGGCGGCAGGGCCGTCCGGCGCGGGCGTAGACCCAGTTCTCGCGGCCGCGGGCCAGGTCACCGGTGGTGATGTGGCCGTGGCGCTGCTTGTTGACGTCCAGCAGCTTGTGAGAGAGCTCCACGAGGCCGAGCAGGTCGGGAACCCTCCCGGTCGACGTCCACGGATGGACGCCCCGCAGGAACAGGATCTCGGCCTTGTAGACGTTGCCGATCCCCGCGAGGCGGGTCTGGTCGAGGAGCGCCTCGCCGATCGGGCGGGCGGGGTCGTCCTCCAGCCGGGCGACCGCGGCGTCCGCCAGCGCCGGGCCCCAGGCCGGGTCGAGGAGGTCGGGGCCGAGATGGCCGACCGCGTTGTCCTCCTCGTCGGTGCGCAGCAGCTCGACCAGGCCGAGGGAAAGACCGACCGCCTGCCACTCCGCGTTCGCCAGCACCAGCCGGACACGGTGATCACGCGGCACCGGCCCGGCTCGCCGGATGCTCCAGCGTCCCTCCATCAGGAGATGGGTGTGGACGGTCAGCCCGCCCTCGACGCGGACGAGAAGGTGCTTGCCGCGTGGCACGGCGTCCAGGACGGTGCGTCCGCGCAGGTCCGCGGTCGCGTACCGGGGGACACGGAAGTCGGAGCGTACGAGCGGCCGCCCGGCGAGCGCCTCGCGCAGGCGCCGGGCGGTCAGCCAGACGACGTCACCCTCCGGCATGGAAAGGGCCTCAGATGAAGGAGGGGCTTTCCCAGGCGGCCGGGTCGTCGGTGAGCTTGCGGACGGCCTCGGGCAGTTTCCCCTCGGCGATGTGCGCGAGCGTGACCTGCTCCAGGATGGCCCGCTCGCTGGCGCGCAGGGCGATCCACACGTCCTGGAGGGAGCGCGCGGGCCCCTGGTAGCCGACGAGCTCGGGGCGTTCGCCCCGCACGCCGAGCAGCGGCCCGTCGATGGCGCGGATGATGTCGGCGAGGGCGATCTTGTCGGCCGGGCGCGCCAGCCAGTAGCCGCCCTCGGGCCCCCGCTGGCTCCGGACGAGACCGGACCGGCGAAGCTGGCCGAGGATGTTCTCCAGGAATTTGGGCGGGATCTGCTGCGCCTCGGCGAGCTGTACCGCGGTCACCGGGCGGCTCCCGGCGACCGCCAGCTCGGCGGAGGCGCGCAACGCATAGTCGACCCGGGCGGACAATCGCATAGAACCATTATCCCCTGCTCGCCGGACCGCTCGGGCCCGGTGGTGGCCGAGTGGCGGCTTGGCGCAGCGCGCCCGCCGGAACCGGGCTGTTGTCCGGCGGGCGCACCGCGGGTCCTCGGTCACGTGGCGCCTCGGCGCGATCAGGCCAGGCCGAGGAGCTCGGCGACGGCCTGGGCGTTGGCGGCGGCGGCGCCGTAGGTGGCCAGGTAGACGGCCGATCCCGGACGCCACACCGGCAGGCCCATCTCCACGACGACGGTGTCAGGACGGGCCGTCAGCAGCGCCGTGGTGAGGTCCCGCTGCCGGGCGTGCCGGTGCGCGTCGCGGAGCACGACGATCAGGCCGCGGCCCTTGGCGCGGTCGAGGACACGGTCCTCGGCCCCGTCGGCGCCGTCGGTCTGCACGGTGTCCGGCGCGTAGGGGCTCAGGCCCCACGGGGTCGGGCCCATGGCGATGTTGCCGCTGGACTCCGTCTCCACGACGAGCGGCGCGCTGTCCCAGCCGGGCAGCGAGCCCGACACCTGGATGGCGCGGCGGGCGGCCTCCAGACCGGCGGCGCGGTCGGCGACGGCGGGGGAGTGGCCGGCGAGCCAGTCCTTGAGTCGGCGCGTCCGGTCCGCCGAGGCCTGGAGGCGTTCGGCGGTCAGCCGCCCGGCCCGGACGGCCTCGACGATCGCGGCGAGGGTCGCCTCGACCGTCTCGGCGTGCTCCTTCGGGCCGAGGCACAGCAGGTCGGCGCCCGCGACGAGCGCCCGCACCGACGCCTCGGGGATGCCGATCGCGCCGCTCGCGCCCTCCATGTCGAGCGCGTCGGTGACGACCACGCCCTGGTACCCGAGGTGCTCGCGGAGCAGCCCGTTGATCGCCTCGGGGGAGAGGGTCGCCGGCACGCCGCGGGTGATGGTGGGCAGGTTGAGATGCCCGGTCATCACCGCGCGGGTGCCGGCCTCGATCGCCGCCCGGAACGGGACCAGCTCGCGCCGGTCCAGCAGCTCCAGGTCGGCGTCGACGAGCGGGATCGACAGGTGCGAGTCGTCCACGGTGGCGCCGTGGCCGGGGAAGTGCTTCGCGCAGGCCGCGACGCCCGCCTCCTGCGTGCCGGTGACGGACGCGGCGGCGTGCCGGGCGACCAGCTCGGGGTCGGACCCGAACGAGCGGGTGCCGATCACCGGGTTGTCGTCGGCGGTGTTGACGTCCACCGACGGCGCGAAGTTGAAGTTGACGCCGACGTCGGCCAGCTCGGCGCCGAGGGACCGGTAGATCCGCCGGGTCAGCTCAGGGTCGTCGACGGCGCCGAGCGCCGCGTTGCCCGGGTAGGGGCTGCCCGTCCGGTGGCCGCCGAGGCGGGTGACGTCGCCGCCCTCCTCGTCGATCGTGACGAACGGGTCGCCCGCCTTGCGCATCTGCGCGGTGAGGGCGGCCAGGGACTCCGGGCTCTGCACGTTGCCGGTGAGGGCGAACAGGGTGACGCCGGCGAGGCCGGCGTCCAGCTCGTCCAGCAGCCAGCGCGGCGCGGTCGGGCCGGGGAAGGACGGCAGCAGGGTGCCGCGCGCCAGCCTGGCGATGTCGCCGGCGCTCACCCCTTCACCGCCCCGGCGGTCAGGCCGGACACCATACGGCGCTGGACGATCAGGAAGAACGCGATGACGGGAATGGTGAGCAGCGTCGACGCTGCCATGATGGGCCCCCAGGCGTTGCCGCTGCGGCCGAAGAAGAACTGCAGCATGATCGGGAGGGTGTACTTGTTCTGGTCGTCGAGGAACGTGTAGGCGAAGATGAACTCGTTCCACGCGGTGATGAACGAGAAGATGCTGGTGGCGACCAGCCCCGGCGCCACGAGCGGGAGCATCACGCGGAAGAACGTCCGGATCGGGCCCGCGCCGTCGATGGCGGCGGCCTCCTCCAACTCGCGCGGCACCGCGGCGACGAAGCCCCGCAGCATCCAGATCGCGAACGGCACGGCGAAGCCGATGTAGACGATGGCGAGCCCGGACAGGCTGTTGAGCAGGTCGAGCTTCTTCAGGTCGAGGAACAGCGGGATGACCAGCGCCTCCAGCGGCACCATCTGGACGATCAGCAGCATGATCAGGAAGGTGGTGCGGAACCGGAAGCGGAACCGCGCCACGGCCACCGCGGCCATCAGCGCCAGCAGGCTCGACGCCACGACGGTGATGAGCGCCAGGACCGCGCTGTTGCGGAAGTACTCCCAGAAGGTGACCTCGGCGATGCCGCCGTTCAGCACGACGTCGAAGTGGTCGAGCGTCGGGTGCGAGGGGAACGGCTTCGGCGTCGTGCTGAAGATCTCGTCGTTGGGCTTGAAGGCGGTGGAGGCCATCCAGAACACGGGGAAGACGGCGAGGAGGAAGACCAGGATCCCCGTCCCGTTCAGGATGATCTTCCGGCGCAGGCGCTTGGACGACGGGCGCCGCCGGACGCCGGCGCCGCTCTGCCTCTTCATTGTCGTGGTGGTCATTTCGTCTCCCCCTGACGCACCATGACCCGCACGTAGAAGGCGGTGACGATGAGCAGGATCACCGTGAGGACCAGCGCGATCGCCGATCCCATGCCGAGCTTCGGATTCAGCGACCCGAAGGCTTCCGAGTAGCCGTAGAGCGAGAGGTTGAACGAGTCCCGGTTGGCGGTCCCGGTCATGATGAACAGCTGCGTGAAGACCTTGAAGTCCCAGATGATCGACATGACGACCAGCACGAGGAAGATCGGCTTGAGCATCGGGTAGGTGAGGCTCCAGAAGGTGCGCCACGCGCCCGATCCGTCCACCCGGGCCGCCTCGTACAGCTCACCGGGGATGCTCTTCAGGCCGGCCAGCACCGACACGGCGACGAAGGGGCACGCCTGCCAGACGACGCAGACGGTGAGGACGGCGTAGGCCGACAGCGGCTTGGCGAACCAGTTGTAGTCCTCCCAGCCGCCGCCGACGAGGAAGTCCGGCAGCAGGTCGAGCGTCCAGTTGACCAGGCCGCCTGTCGTGCCGAACAGCCAGGTGAAGATGATCGCCGCGGTGACCGGAGGGGTGGCCCAGGCGACCATGACGCCGCCCGCGACGAAGGACGACATCCTCGTGCCGAGCTTGCTGAGCAGCAGCCCGACCAGCGTCCCGACGACCAGGGTCAGCGACACGGCGACGACGGCGAACAGCACCGTGTGCCGGAAGGTCTGCCAGAAGAACGGGTCGTTGAGGATCGTTCTGAAGTTCTCTGTGCCGACCGACTCGGCCGGCTCACCGCGCAGCTGGCGGTTGCCGACCTTCTGGAACGACATGATCCCGATCTGGATCATGGGCCAGAACATCAGGACGGCGATCACGATCACGGTCGGCGTGATCAGCAGGTACGGCCCGAGGCGGGGCCTGCGGCGGGCGCGCGCCCGGCCGGACGTCTTCCGGCCGGGCGTTCTCCCCACCGCGGGTGCGGTGTCGAGCATGGACGTTCCGATCAGCCGGGTACTACGACGCGTTCAGCAGGGTGTTGGCCTGTTCGTTCGCCTTCTTCATCTCCTCTTCGGCGGGCTTGCCCTGCATCATGGCCTTGATCGCGTTCGGCAGGACCTTCTTGGCCTGCTCGAACTCGCCCCAGCCCGCGCTGATCGGCGGGAACTTGGTGTTGGCGGCGATGTCGGTGAAGATCGCGAGCTTGGGGTCGGAGAACTTCACGTCCGAGCGCATGGACGAGAACCCGCTGTAGTCGGCCCACGCCTTGGCGTTCTTGGCGTTGTTCAGCACCGTGACGTAGTCGAAGGCGGCGGCCTTGGCCTTGGTGTCGGCCCAGATGGCCAGGTCGGAGCCGCCCGCCATGACCGGAGCGTTCCCACCCGTCTTGGTCGGGATGGGGAAGACGGCCCACTTCTCGGCGTTCTTGGGGGAGAGCTTCTTCATCTCCTTGAGCGCCCAGCTGCCGTCGATGTACATGCCGAGCTTGCCGAGCGCGAAGTCACGCTGCGGGCCCTGCAGCTCGTGCTTGCCGATGTACTTCTTGGGCGCCACCTTCTCGGTGGTGACGAGCCCGGACCAGTACTTCGCGGCCTCGATGGCCTGCGGCTGGTCGAGCTTGCCGGCCCACTTGCCGTTCTCCTTGACGGCGACCTCGCCGCCGTTGCCCCAGATGAAGCTGAGCAGCCCGTTGGTCTGGTCGCTCGGGATGCCGATGCCGTCGGCCTTGCCGGAGTCCTGGATCTTCTTGGCGGCGGCGGTCAGCTCGGCCCAGTTCTTCGGCTGCTGGATGCTCAGCTCCTGGAACAGGTCCGTGCGGTACCAGACGCCGCGGACGCCGCCGTACCACGGCACCGCGTAGGTCTTGCCGCTCGCCTGGTCGTTGGTGAGCGCGGTCTTGTTCAGCGTCTTGCCGTCGGCCCAGTCGCCGTACTCGTCGCTGATGTCGGCGAGGTTGCCCTGCTCGATGTGGGACTGGACGTCGGTGTTGCCCAGCTCGGTGACGTCGGGGCCCTCGCCGCCGGCCGCCGCCTTCTGGAACGTGGTGGCGACCTGGTCCCAGGGGACGTACTTGATCTGCACGTCGGTGTTGGGGTGCTTGGCCTTGAAGTCGGTCTCGACGCCGTCGAGGAACTTCGTCTGCTCCGTGGTGCCCTCGCCCATCATCCAGACTTTGAGCTGGGCGGGGTCCTTGCCCTCGGCCTTCTTATCGTCGCCACCGTCGTCGCCGCAGGCCGTGGCGGCCAGGGCGATCGCGGCCGCGACGGCCGCAACCTTGATGTACTTCACTGGGGATCCTTTCCGGCATCGCCTCGCGCGGCCTTGTGGCCTGCGGTGCGAGGGGATATGAGGACCCTTTAGGGTCCAGCCATGCCCCTCTCGCGTTCGCAACGCACGCGGGCGCCCTGCTCGCCAGTCCGCGCTCTGCGCGCGCCCCCGGTCCGGGGTACCGGACCGGTCGACGCTTGGGCGTAAACTAACAAGAAACTTTCCTAAACAAAACTGCCGTTAGCGGATTGAGACACTTGAGACATCGAGGGGTAGCAGCATGGTCGCCAACCGCCCGGGGACGCCAAGGCTCCTGCGTGAGCTCAACGATCGCGCGGCGCTGGACCTGCTGGTCCAGCAGGGCCCGCTGACCCGCGCCCAGATCGGTGAGCACACCGGACTGTCCAAGGTAACCGCGTCCCAGCTGTTGTCGAGACTGGAGGACCGGGGGCTCGTCTCGGTCGTCGGGTCGCAGGCCGGCGGACGGGGACCGAACGCCGCTCTGTACGCGGTCGTCCCGTCCAGCGCCTACGTCGCCGGGCTTGAGGTCGGTCCTGACGGCGTCACCGCCGGTGTCGCCGACATCACCGGGCACATCGTCGCCCAGGTCACCGTCGACCCGAACGGCGCCGACGAGCCCGTCCGGCTGGTCCACGCCGCCGTGGTGAAGGCGTGCCGGTCCGCCAAGGTCGCGCTGTCGCGGCTGAGCGCCTTCGTCATCGGGACGCCCGGCGTGGTCGACCCGCGCTCCGGCGACGTCCAGTTCTCCTTCGACCTGCCGTCCTGGCACGAGGGCGTCCTCGCCGCGCTGAAGACCGACCTGCGCCGTCCGGTGATCATCGAGAACGACGTCAACCTCGCCGCCATCGCCGAACGGGCCTACGG
>JBOHBY010000247.1:0-1760 GCA_050698635.1 Spirillospora sp. | reverse complement strand
GGTCGCGAGGGCCTTGCGGACGCCGTAGGAGAACGCGGCGGCCTTCACCAGCGGCCCGCCCACCACCGACGTCATGACGGTGGTGACGGCCGAGACGTTCTGGGTGACGCCCGCGACCTGCTTGGTGATGACGTCGGTACGGCCGAGCTGCTCGTTGGCGCGCTGGACGGTGCGGGTCATGTCGTCCATCAGGGGACCGGCCTGGTCGCCGAGGTCGCGGACGACGTCGCCGGCCTCGCGCAGGAGGCGGGCGAGCCTCAGCAGGGTCAGCGCGATGAACGTGACGAGCACCGCCCAGAACACGGCCACGATGAGACCCGCGAGCTGTCCACCAGTGAGCATCAGGGCTTTCCGTTCGTGCGATTGCGGCTCCCGCGCCGGGCCTTGTCGCTGTTGAGCATGGCCCCAAAGACCTTACCGGTCCCCCGGCCCGCGCGGCGGGAGCATCGGCCGGACAAGATCGATCAGCCGCCGTCCCGCCCGTCGCCGGGCGATCCGCGCAGAACCGACCGTATCCGCGCCAGGACCTCGGTGAACCGGGCCTCGGCGCCGTGCCGGGTCGGCCGATAGTACTCCCGCCCGTCGACCGAGTCGGGCGCGTACTGCTGTTTCACCACCCCGCCGGGGTGGTTGTGCGCGTACTTGTAGCCCTCGCCGTGCCCGACCTTCGCCGCGCCCTTGTAGTGCGCGTCGCGCAGATGCCCGGGGACGGGCCCCACCAGGCCCTTGCGCACGTCGCCGAGGGCCTCGTCCACGGCCACGATGACCGCGTTCGACTTGGGCGCCACGGCGAGGTGGATCACGGCCTGGGCGAGGTTGATGCGCGCCTCGGGAAGGCCGACGAACTCCACGGCCTGCGCCGCGGCGACGGCGGTCTGCAAGGCGGTCGGGTCGGCGAGGCCGACGTCCTCGCTGGCGTGCACGATGAGCCGCCGGGCGATGAACCGCGGGTCCTCCCCAGCCTCGATCATGCGGGCGAGGTAGTGCAGCGCGGCGTCGGGGTCGCTGCCGCGGATGCTCTTGATGAACGCGCTGATGACGTCGTAGTGCTGGTCGCCCTCGCGGTCGTAGCGGACGGCGGCCCGGTCGACGGCCTTCTCCAGCACGCCGACGTCGATCACGCCGCCGTCCTCGACGACCAGCGCGGCGGCCTCCAGGTAGGTGAGGGCGCGGCGGGCGTCGCCGCCGGCCAGCCGGACGAGGTGGTCCTCGGCGACGGGGTCGAGCCGGGCGGCGCCGTCCAGGCCGCGCTCGTCGGCGAGCGCCCGGTGGATCACCTCGCGCAGGTCGTCCTCGCCGAGCGGCTCCAGGGTCAGCAGCAGCGACCGCGACAGCAGCGGGCTGATGACGGAGAAGAACGGGTTCTCGGTGGTGGCGCCGATGAACGACACCCAGCGGTTCTCCACGGCGGGCAGCAGCGCGTCCTGCTGGGCCTTGTTGAACCGGTGGACCTCGTCGACGAACAGGACCGTCTGCCGCCCGGCCATGCCGAGCTCGCGCCGCGCCAGGTCGATCTCGGCGCGGACGCGCTTGACGCCGTCGCTGACCGCGGAGATCTCCACGAACCGGCGGGACGTGACGCGGCTGACGACCGTCGCCAGGGTGGTCTTGCCGGTGCCGGGCGGGCCCCACAGGACGAGCGACATCGGCACGTCCCGGTCGACGAGCTGCCGGATCGGGGTGCCGGGGCCGAGCAGATGGCCCTGCCCGACGACCTCGTCGAGCGCGCGCGGACGCATCCGCACGGCGAGCGGCTGCCG
>JBOHBY010000246.1:0-3016 GCA_050698635.1 Spirillospora sp. | reverse complement strand
TGTCCTCGCTGGTCACCTGAGTCGTCGGTCCTTCCCGGCGGGTGAACGGGCCGGCGGCGATCCGGGGATCCGCGGCTTTGGAACGGTCCCCCGATAGTAGCCGCCCGCCGGCCCGCACCGTCCAGCCCGGACACCGTCCAGCCCGGACACCGTCCGGCCCGGACACCGCCCGGTCAGGCCGCGCCCGGGTCAGGCGCCGGCCCGGTCACCCACCGCCGGGGGAGAGGGGCAGGTAGACGCGACCGCCCGCGGCCTTGAACTCGTCGGCCTTCTCGCGCATGCCCGCCGCGAGGGCCTCCTCGCCGGAGGCGAGACCGTGCTCGTCGGCGTAGCGGCGGACGTCCCGGGTGATCTTCATGGAGCAGAAGTGCGGCCCGCACATCGAGCAGAAGTGGGCCGTCTTCGCCGGGGCGGCCGGGAGGGTGGCGTCGTGGAACGCGCGGGCGGTGTCCGGGTCGAGGGACAGGTTGAACTGGTCCTCCCAGCGGAAGTCGAACCGGGCGTCGGAGAGCGCGTCGTCCCACGCCTGCGCGCCCGGATGCCCCTTCGCCAGGTCGGCGGCGTGCGCCGCGATCTTGTAGGCGATGACGCCGGCCTTGACGTCGTCGCGGTCCGGCAGCCCGAGGTGCTCCTTCGGCGTGACGTAGCAGAGCATCGCGGTGCCGTGCCAGCCGATCATCGCCGCGCCGATCGCCGAGGTGATGTGGTCGTAGCCGGGCGCGATGTCGGTCGTCAGCGGCCCGAGCGTGTAGAACGGCGCGCCGTCGCACCACTCCTGCTGCAGGTCGACGTTCTCCTTGATCTTGTGCATCGGGACGTGCCCGGGGCCCTCGTTCATCACCTGGTTGCCGAACTCGGCGGCGATCTTCGTCAGCTCGCCCTGTGTGCGGAGCTCGGCGAACTGCGCCTCGTCGTTGGCGTCGGCGATCGAGCCGGGACGCAGGCCGTCGCCGAGCGACCAGGTGATGTCGTAGGCGGCGAAGATCTCGCACAGCTCCCTGAAGCGCGTGTAGAGGAAGTTCTCCTCGTGGTGCGCCAGGCACCACGCCGCCATGATCGACCCGCCGCGGGACACGATCCCGGTCTTGCGCCGCGCCGTCAGCGGCACGTAGGGGAGCAGCACCCCGGCGTGGACGGTCATGTAGTCCACGCCCTGCTCGGCCTGCTCGATCACCGTGTCGCGGAACACCTCGAAGGTCAGCTCGGCGGGATCGCCGCCGACCTTCTCCACCGCCTGGTACAGCGGGACCGTTCCGACCGGCACCGGCGAGTTCCGCAGGATCCACTCGCGCGTGGTGTGGATGTCGCGGCCCGTCGACAGGTCCATGATCGTGTCGGCGCCCCAGCGGGTCGCCCACGTCATCTTCTCGACCTCGTCGTCGATGGACGAGGCCACCGCCGAGTTCCCGATGTTGGCGTTCACCTTCACCAGGAAGTTCCGGCCGATGATCATCGGCTCGGTCTCGGGGTGGTTGACGTTGGCGGGCAGCACGGCGCGTCCGGCGGCCAGCTCGTCCCGGACGAACTCCGGCGCCACACCTTCGCGCAGCGCCACGAACTCCATCTCCGGCGTGATCTCCCCGCGCCGCGCGTACGCGCGCTGCGTCACGGTGCCGCCGGTCGCGCGGCGTGGCCGCCGTGCCGGGAAACCGTCCTGGGGCGACGGCGTCTGGGCCTGCGCCTTGCGGCCGTCGTCTTCGGGGCGGGCGGTGCGGCCCTCGTACGGCGCGGTGTCGCCGCGCGCGGCGATCCACGGCTCCCGCAGCGCGGGCAGGCCCGTGCGGACGTCGGTCTCCTGGTCAGGATCGGTGTACGGCCCGGACGTGTCGTACAGGACGACGGTGTCGCCGCTGGTCAGCGGCACCTCCCGCATCGGGACGCGGATGTCGGGGCGCGAGCCCCGCAGGTACGTCTTGCGGGCGGCTGGAACCACAGGTTCGGTCATGACGACTCGATCTCTCCCTACGCCGGCATTACCCGGTCAGGTTCATGCGGTCAGCGGCCGTCCCAGCCGCTATCTCAGCCCGGTTCGCCGGGCCCCCGCGATCTGTCGTCCCCGACGCTAACCCGGCGCACCCCCGTTGCCGCAACCGCCGTCGATGGGATAAGGCCGCGTCACCAAAGCCGCGTCACCAAAGCCGCGTCACCAAGGCCGCGTCACCATGGGCAGCGCGAGGGTGAGGGTGCGCAGCGGTTCCGGGGTGGAGCGCGAGCGCTCCAGCCACAGGTCGCCGTCCTTGGCGCGCAGCGTCGCGGACTCGCGCCCGTCGACACCGGTGACGACGTGCCGGTCGCCGTCCTGCCGGGTGGTGCCGAGGAGCATCCCCCGGGCGGTGTGGAAGGACGGCTCGCGCGACCCGTTGATCACGCCGAGGAGCCGGCCGTCCGCGTCCGACACCCGCATGCGGCGGCGGCCGGTCAGCCGGGACGCCCTCGTGAACGTCAGCAGCCTGCCCGCGTGGGGATCGCGGAGCACGATCGTCCGGCGGCCTCGGGCGAGGGCGATGAGCGAGCCGCCGTCGCTCTGGTCGCGGTAGCGGCCTTGGCCGTCCACCAGGACGCGGTCGGCCTTGGCCAGCGCGTCCGCGACGGGCGGCGGGACCTCCTCGCCCTCGTCGTCGAGGACGCGCCAGCGGACGCCGAGGTGTTCCGTCGCGGCGGCGCGCGCGGCCGGGAGCCATCCGGCGGGGAGTGCCCGGTCCCTGAGCAGCGTGGCCGCGTCGCCTTCGACCTTCGTGACAGTGCCGACGTCCGGTGCCGCTTCGGGGTCGAACCAGACCGTCCAGACGGGGTCGGCGACCGGCCAGACGATCCCGACCGCGTCCACGGCGGTGGCCGGGACGACCGCCCGCCGCTGCCCGCGGCGCAGGACGAGGCCCGTCTCCCCGATGGTCACCACGAGGCGGTCGCGGTAGATCACCAAGGCCCAGACGACGGCGGCCACGGCGAGCACCGCACCGAGCCCACCCGAGAGGCCCATGACCTTGCGGGCGTCCGCGGGCTCCCACGCCCCGCC
>JBOHBY010000245.1:0-3954 GCA_050698635.1 Spirillospora sp. | reverse complement strand
GGCTGACCTGGGCGCTCGCGCTGGACGACACCATGGACCACGCGCCGCTCGCCGACAGCGGCAGCGCGGTCCACGCGATGTACGACGACCTGCTGCGCGCGATGCGGCGCGGCCACGCCCGTCCGGGCGCCAGGCCGCTGGAGGCCGCGCTGGTGGAGCTGTGGCAGGCGACGTCCAAGGGCATGAGCCGCGAATGGCGCCGCCGGTTCATGCTGCAACTGGAATCGCACCGGGACGGCTGCGCGGAGGAGTCGGTCAACCGCCGGATCAGGCACGTCCCGACGGAGGCGCAGTTCGCGCCGCTGCGCCGCCGCGCGTGTGGACCGTTCCTGTACGACCTGGTCGAGCCCGTCCTCGGCGTGGAGCTTCCGGCGCGGCTGCTGCGGACGCCGCGGTGGAAGACGCTCGCCAACAGCGTCGCCGACGTGGTGGCCTGGTCGAACGACGTGGCCTCGCACGATCTGGAGTCGGCGCGCGGCGACGTCCACGACCTGCCGGCGGTGCTCGCCGAGGCGCACGGCCTCGACACCGAGCGGGCCACCGACCTGGTCGCGCGCAAGATCGCCGACCGGCTGGAGGACGCCTGGACGGCGGCCCGCCGCCTCCCCGAGATGCTGGACCGGCTGGATCTCACCGTCGCGCAGCGCGCCGCCTGCGCGCAGGTCGTCAAAGTGCTGCTGGACACGCCGCGCGCCCATGTCGACTGGCTCGCCGAGTCCGGCCGCTACGAACCGCCGCCCAGCGCGGACCCGGCGCCCTTGCGCCTGGACGCGCTAGCGTCCCTGCGCTGACCGGGTCCGGTCACCGGGCGGTTCCGCGAGGGAGTCACCGGCAGGGGTGCGGACGTACAGGACGCGCCGCCCCATCCGGTGCCCGGTGACGAGGCCGCAGGCGCGCAGGACGCCGAGGTGCTGGCTGACCGCACCGGCCGTCACGCCCATCCGGCGCGCCAGTTCCGTCGTGGACGCGGGCGTCGCGAGCGCCCTGAGCAGCTCGGCGCGGCGGCGTCCGACGAGGGCGGCGAGCGCGTCGTCCCGCCGTCCGGGCGGGGGCCCGGTCTCCCAGAGGGTCGCCACGCCGTTCGGCGGGTAGCTGAGCATGGGCTGGTAGGGCGGCACCATCACCGACACGTCCGGCCAGACGAACACGCTCGGGATGAGCATCAGGCCGCGTCCGGCCAGGCCGCCGCTGAACGTCCAGCGCCGGTCGACGCGCAGCGTCCCGGACCGCCAGGAGACCGCCTCGTGCAGGTCGCCGAACACGCCGGCGGCGCCCTCGACGGCGAGCGCGCTCGTCCGGCGCAGGACGTCGCCCTCCAGCAGGTCGCGGATGCGCGGCCAGAACGGCTCCACGGCCAACGACCAGTAGCGTTCGAGCAGGTCGACGAGCGTTTCCAGGGTGCGTTCGGGGTCGGCGGCCAGCTTCGCGCGGACGGGTGAGGGCGGCCCGCCGTCCTCCCTCCAGACCAGTTCGGCTGCGACGGTCTCGGGCGGCGTCGCGCGGACGATGTCGAGCTCGGCGCCGAGGTCGGGCAGCGGGCCGACCGGCGGCGGGGTGAGGAAGTCGGGGTAGTACCCGGCGGGCGGGACGACCTCGCGCAGCGGGCCGATGTCGAGGCCGCGCAGCCGGGGCAGCACGGTGTGCACCCAGGGCAGGTGCAGCGCGTGCCCGGACGGGTCGGAGAGCACCCGCAGGCTGCGCACCATCTCGCACAGCGGTGAGAACGCGAACCTGACCCGCGCCACGTCGTCCGGCGTGAACACGAACTCGAACATTTAGTCAAGGCTAAAGGATTACCGGGTCAAGCGGAGGGCCGTCACCATCGTGAAAGTGACGACTGTGGAAGACACTCCTGTCGATCCCGTCCCCGGCAGGTTCGCGTCGTTCTTCGCCCCCAGGGTCGGTGGCCTCCCCCGCGCGTTCTGGGCGCTGTGGACGGGAACGCTCCTCAACCGCCTCGGCACCATGGTCCAGCCGTTCCTGGGCCTCTACCTGACGACGTCGCGCGGCCTGTCGCTCGGCGAGGCGGGCCTGGTGATGGCGGCCCTCGGCGCGGGATCGCTCGGCGGGACGCTCGCCGGCGGCGCCCTCGCCGACCGGATCGGCCGCCGCGCCACACTCACGCTCGCGACCGTCGGCAGCGGCGTCAGCCTGCTCGGCCTCGGCTACGCGCACGGGATCGTCGCGATCGTCCTGGCGGCGCTGCTGGTCGGCATGCTGCTGGACATGCACCGGCCCGCCGCGCAGGCGATGGTCGCCGACATCATCTCCCCGCGCGACCGCCCGCGCGCGTTCGGGCTGCTGTTCTGGGCGGTCAACCTGGGCTGGGCGATCGCGATGGTGATCGGCGGCGCGCTGGCGCAGCAGGGCTTCCTCTGGCTGTTCTGGATCGACGCGCTCACCTGCGCCGGGTTCGGCGTGCTGGTGTGGCGGGCGATCCCGGAGACCCGCGCCCGCGAGCACGGCGGCGGACCGGGCGTGCTCAAGGGGTTCGGCATCGTGCTGCGCGACCGGGTGATGGTCGGGTACGTGCTGATCAGCGTCGTGTACGTCTTCGTCCTCATGCAGGGCATGACGACGATGCCGCTGGCGATGAAGGAGGACGGTCTCGGCCCGCGCGACTACGGCCTCGCGATCGCCGCCAACGGGGTGCTGATCATCATCGTCCAGCCGCTGGTCAACGCGTGGCTCGCCCGGCGCGACCACGGCCTGGTGATGGTCGCCGGCTTCGTGGTGGCCGGGGCCGGGATGGGGCTCACGTCGCTGGCGTCGTCGATCGCCGCCTACACCGCCACGATCCTGGTGTGGACGCTCGGCGAGATCATCGCGGCGACGGTGCTGCAGGCCATCGTCGCCGACCTCGCCCCCGCCGACCTGCGCGGACGCTACAGCGGCCTGTACGCGACGGCGTGGTCGGCCGGCTTCCTGCTCGCACCGCTCGGCGGGACGCAGCTGCTCGCCGCGGGCGGCGGGCCCCTGCTGTGGCTGACCTGCATGGGCCTGGCGTTCGCCGCCGCGGCCGCGCTGTTCGCGCTCGCCCCCGCGATCAGGCGCCGGCACGACGCCGCGCTCGGCACCGATCTCGACGCCGATCTCGGCACGCCCTTCTCGTCAGAGTGACGAAACTGGTTCGAACGATCTATCCTGGCGGGGTGGCACAACTCAGGATCGCGCTCGCGCAGGTGAACTCGACCGTCGGCGACCTCGAAGGCAACGCCGGCACCGTCGTGGAATGGGCCCGCCGCGCCGCCGACGCCGGCGCGCACCTGGTCGCGTTCCCCGAGATGATGCTGACCGGATACCCGGTGGAGGACCTCGCGCTCCGCGCGTCCTTCGTCGAGGCGTCCCAGGCGGCGCTCGAACGCCTCGCCCGGCGGCTCGCCGACGAGGGCCTGGCCGACCTGCCCGTCGTCGTCGGCTACCTCGACCGGCGGACGGCCGGGCCCGTCCGCCCCGGCCAGCCCGCCGGCGCCCCGCTGGACGCCGCCGCATGGCTGCACGGCGGCGAGGTGCTGGTCCGCTCGGCCAAGCACCACCTGCCGAACTACGGCGTGTTCGACGAGTACCGGATCTTCGTGCGCGGCGACCGGCTGCCGGTCGTCCGCGTGCACGGCGTCGACGTCGCCACCGTCGTCTGCGAGGACCTCTGGCAGGACGGCGGCCCGGTCAGCGTCGCGGGCGCCGCCGGCGCTGGGCTGCTCCTCGCCGTCAACGCCTCCCCCTACGAGCGCGACAAGGACGACGCCCGCCTCGACCTGTGCGCCCGCCGCGCCCGCGAGGCCGGCTGCGCCCTCGCCTACGTCAACCTGGTCGGCGGCCAGGACGAGCTGGTCTTCGACGGCGACTCCGTCATCGTCGGGGCCGACGGGAATCCGCTCGCCCGCGCGCCGCGGTTCGCCGAGCACCTCCTCGTCGCCGACCTCGCGCTGCCCGCCGGCCCGCCGTCCCCCGAGC
>JBOHBY010000244.1:0-2819 GCA_050698635.1 Spirillospora sp. | reverse complement strand
CCCGCGCCCGCCGCGCCGCGCGACCCGTTCGCCCCCGAAGACCAGGTGGCCGGCGACCCTCGGACGCTGAAGGCCGGCGACATGGTCGAGTACCTCGGCACCCGCTACTTCGTCCGCGGCTCCCTGCGGCTGAAGGAGGGCGGCTACACCTGGAGCGAGCACCTCCTCGACGCCGACACCATCGAGGGCACCAAGGTCTGGGTCTCCGTCGAGGAGGACCCCGACCTCGAGGTCGTCTGGTGGACCGAGCACGAGCTCGGCGACCTGTCACCCGGCGAGCGGACCCTCGTCGTCGACGGCGTCGAGTACCGCCGCGAGGAGCACGGCACCGCCGACTACACCAGCGAGGGCACGACCGGCGTCGGCGTCCAGGGACGGGTCGAGTACGTCGACTACGAGGGCCCGCGCGGGAAGTACCTGTCGTTCGAGCAGTACGGCGGCGGCCAGTGGGAGGCGGGGCTCGGCGAACGCGTCCCGACCGGATCGATGACGATCTACCCGGGCAGCGGTGGCTGATCTTGCGAACCCCCCTCGACACCCCCTACGCGGACGCGCGCGCCGACGCGCTGTCGTTCGCGCTCGGCCTGCCGCCGCTGGACGCGCTGGCCGTGCTGCCCGTCGAACGTGGCGGGCTGACCGTGCAGTTCCGGCTGCTCGGCGCGTCCCACCAGGTCATCGCCGGGCCGCTGAGCGAGACGGTGGCGTGCCTGCCCGGCGCCGCCGAGCCGCTGCCGGGCCGCGCGAGCACGGACGTGCCCGGCTGGACCTACGAGTTCGCCGCGACAACGGCCACCCTCAGCGACGACTCGGCGTTCCGCCGCGCCGTCGAGGCGGTGTGCGCCCGGCTGGCCGACCGCGACGACGCCCTGACCGGGGAGTTCCCCGGCTCCAGGCACGCGGTGACCGCCCTCGCCCTTGAACAGACCATTCGGGAAGGCGCCGTCCCGGCGCGCAAGGCCACGCAGACCCCCGCAGTGGAAGAGTCCGGGATCGGCTGGCGGACGTGGCACGCCTACCCCCAGACCCGGGAGATCGTGATGACGCGGAGCCGGCTGGTGAGACCAACGTGAACAGTGGATATCGGATGATCGGCGGGGCGTGCGCCGCCGTCCTGGCCGTCCTGGCGCTCGGGGGCTGCGGCAGCACCTCCAAGGAGTCCTGGATCAAGGGCAAGTACAAGACGAGCGGCACCGGCGCCTACCGCTCCCCGAAGCCTCCGCCGGCCGTGGCCACGGAGATCAACAAGAAGTTCAAGTCGATCGACCGGGTGGACGACCTGGCGACGAAGGGCGCGGCGGGCGGCATCTTCCTGCGCTACCCGAAGCTGGTCGTCGGCGTCCTGCCGAGCGGAACGGGCAGCCAGATCACGCTGTCGACCCCGGCCCTCGGCTACAACCGCTACTACTCGCACGTCAGCGGACGCTGGGCCAGGCCCGGCAGCGGCGGCTGGACCAACGGCGGCGCCGCGTCCTTCCGCGGCGGCGGGCCAGGGTCGGGCAAATAAGGAGCATCAGATGGACGACCTCTTGGACGAGATCGGCGCCACGTTCGCCTACGGCGCGATCGGCATCGCGCTGATGGCGATCGGCTACCTGGTGGTGGAGGTGACGACCCCCGGCCGGCTCGGCAAGCAGATCTGGACCGACGGCAACCGGGGCGCGGCGCTGCTGCTGTCGGCGAAGCTCCTCGGCATCGGCGCGATCGTCACCACCGCGATCATCACCAGCGACAACGACCTCAGCGACGGCCTCGTCGACACCGCGGTGTTCGGCGGGATCGGGATCGTGCTGATGGTCGTCGCGTTCCTCCTCCTCGACGTGACCACGCCGGGCAAGCTCGGCGCGACGCTCGTCGACACGCAGCGCGCGGGGACGAGCATCCACCCGGCCGGGTGGGTGGTCGCCGCCGCCGACCTGGGCGTCGCCGCGATCGTCGCCGGGGCGGTCTCCTGACGTCCCGCGACCTGGACGAGGCCGCCCCGGTCTCCCCGGACGAGGCGCCCCCCGCAGCGGAGGCGCCGGTTCCGGACGGGCCGGGGCGGCTGCGCGTCCCGGCACGGGCGGCGCGGACGCTGGTCCTCGCGGCCGTGTTCACCTGCGCGGCCTGCGGGCTGGTGTACGAGCTGGCCCTGGTCGCGCTCGGCAGCTACCTCGTCGGCAACTCCGTCACGCAGGCGTCGATCGTGCTGTCGGTCATGGTCTTCGCGATGGGGATCGGCTCGCTGGCCGCCAAGCCGCTCCAGGGCAGCCCGGTGGTGGCGTTCGCCGTCGTGGAGGGCTTGCTGGCGCTGACCGGCGGGCTGTCGGTGCTGGCGCTGTACGCGGCGTTCGCGTGGCTGAACCTGTACGTCCCGGCGCTGGTCGTCGTCGCGTTCGCGGTCGGCGCGCTGATCGGCGCGGAGATCCCGCTGCTGATGACGCTGCTCCAGCGGATCAGGAAGCAGGACGCGGGCAGCGCCGTCGCCGACCTGTTCGCCGCCGACTACGTCGGCGCGCTGATCGGCGGGCTGGCGTTCCCGTTCCTGCTGCTGCCGCTGCTCGGTCAGACCAGGGGCGCGCTGCTGGTCGGCATGGTCAACGCGGTGGCCGGCGCGTTCGTGGTGCTGCTGCTGTTCGCCCGCACGGTGTCGCGGCGCCGGCGGGCCGCGGTCGCCGCCGGCACGCTCGCGGTGCTGGTCGTGCTTGGCGTGGCGTTCGCCGGCAGCGACGCGTTCCTGCGCTACTCGCGCAGCGTGCTGTACGAGGACCCGGTCGTGTACTCGGAGACGTCCGGCTACCAGGACATCGTGCTGACGCAGTCGTCCCCGATCGCGGACGGGC
>JBOHBY010000243.1:0-4566 GCA_050698635.1 Spirillospora sp. | reverse complement strand
GCTCGACGCCGCGCTGCCGGTGGCCGCGCGGCTCGCCGGTGACGCCGCGACCACCGTCGAGGACGGCGCCCTGTACCTGCGCGTCGACCCCGGCCGCGCGCCCGAGGTCACCAGGGCGCTGGTCGAGGCCGGTGTCGACGTCCACGAGATCCGCCCGATCGAACGCTCCCTGGAAGAGGTGTTCTTCAAGATGACCACCGACACCCCGGACACCCTGGACGCGGAGGCCGGACGATGACCGCCCTCGCCGCCGGCACCCGCGCCGAACTCCTCCGACTCCGGCGGTGGCCGGCCCTGTGGACCCTCGCGGGCGCCTGGCTCCTGCTGAACATCACCTTCAGCTACGTCTTCCCGTACCTCTCGTACCGCAACGGCGGCGGCTTCACCAACGAAGGCGCCGACCCGCGGAAGCTGTTCGCGGACGTCATGCCCGAGGGCGTCCCCGTCGCCGCGGTGGCGGGGATGCCGATGTTCGGCGGCGCGATGGCGTTCGCGCTCGGCGCGCTCGCCGCGGGCAGCGGCTACGCCTGGGGGACGTGGAAGACCGCGTTCACCCAGGGCCCCGGACGCCTGACCGTCCTGGGCGGCACCCTCACCGCCCTCGTCGGCGTCGTCACCGTCGTGGTGGCCGTGACGTTCGCCATCGACCTCGGCATCGCGTCGGTGCTCGCCACCGTCGAGGGGCAGGGCCTCGCGCTGCCCGCCCTTGGGCATCTTGGCCGCGCGCTCGGCGGCGGCGTCCTGATCCTCGCGTTGTGGACGGCGGCGGGCCTCGCCGTCGGCACCCTGTCCCGCAACCCGGCCCTCGGCGTCGCCCTCGGGCTGGTGTGGACGCTCGCGGTGGAGAACCTGCTGCGCGCCGTCTCGTCCCTGCTCGACTGGCTGGGGCCGGTGACCGACGTCCTTCCCGGGACGGCCGCCGGTTCCGCCGCCGCGTCCCTCGGGGCTGAACGGGTGCAGGAGGGCGGCGCCCCCGGGGTGGTCGACAACCTCGGAGGCGGCCCCGCCGTCGCGGTCATGCTCGGCTACTTCCTCGTCTTCGCCGTGCTCGCGGCCGTGCTCGCCCGCCGCGACGTGTAGTTGCCGAAGATGGCGGTGATCCCGGCGGCGAAGGCGATCACGATGCCGATCCCCCGGACCGACCCGCCCGCGACCTCGCCGAACCCGTCGGCGTCGGCCAGGCTCGCCACGCACCCGGCGACCTCGGCCAGCGCCGCCAGGACGGCGAGGACGGGCGTCCAGCGCCACCGGGTGAAGGCCACCAGCGCGGCCACCGCCAGAAGAATGAACAGGCCGGGCGGAACGACCGGCATATCCACCCCGGCCGCCTTCTGGACCACAAGCCCGGCGGCACCGGTGACCAGACCCACCACCGTGATCAGTTCGGCTCGGTCGAGCGTGTTCATCTCCGCACTCCCTGTTCGGATCGCATGGCGAAATACAAACACGGAGGAGAAAACGCAGGCGTCCCCGTACAATCGGCTTCTTTCTACGCCCGTCGGCGTACGGCGGCCTACGTTCGGAAACCGGCCATCAAGGTTCGCGGGCGCGGAGATAGGCGTCCAGGTCGGCGGCGCCCTTGAGCATGGCGCGGCCCCGTGCGGAAAGGCGGTCCTGCCAGTCGGCCAGGGTCGATTCCAGCGGGCCGATGCCTCCGGCCGAGCGGACCTGCGCGATCAGCGGGGCGATCTGCACCAGCAGGTAGCCGCCCCGCCTGAGCTGGTGCGCCAGCCGGACGTCCCGGACGTCGGCCGCGTCGTAGATCCGGTATCCCGTCCGCGGGTCGCGGCGCGGCGTGACCAGCCCCGCCTGCTCCCATTTGCGCAGCGTGGCGGGCCGCAGGCCGAGCCGCCTGGCGAGGGGGCCGATGAAGGTGTCGCCGCGTTCCTGAGGCACGGGCGCGGGCACCTGCGCCGGGACCAGATCGTGGAGCGCGGCCTCGACGGCCTGGAGGGTCTGGCGGTCGTCCAGGAGCTGGCCGTGGCTCTGGTCGATGAGCCACAGCGCGTCCCGGACGGCGCCCTGGTTGACCGCCTGCATGATCGACGTGGCCGTCCGGTGGCCGTGCCCGGGTACGAGCGCGAGGAACGCGCGCAGAGCCTGCGCGTGCAGCGGCGTGTAGGCGCGGTAACCGGACGCGGTGCGTTCGGCGGCGGGCAGGATGCCGGCGTCCTCGTAGTTCCTGACCGCCTGGGTGGACAGGCCGTGCTCGCGCGCCAGGTCGACCGGCCTCATGAATGCACCGCCGTTTAAGGTCTGTCACTGGAAATCAGGGATCTCGACGAAAAAGCCTTCATCGAAGGTTCAACGATACCGTTGAATGAATGGACATCAGGGAAGCGGCTCTGCCGCTCGATGCCACGGGCATCTCCGCGTTCCTGCACTCGCTCCCCACCCCGCCCCTGCTGCTCGGCCTGGGCGAGGCCCGGCACTTCGTCGAGGAGCTCGGCGAGCTGCGCAACGACATCTTCCGGCATCTGGTCGAGCACGAGGGCTACCGGTCGATCGCCCTCGAAAGCGACTGCCTCAGGGGCCTCCTCGTGGACGACCACATCGCCACCGGCGACGGCACGCTCGACGACGTCATGGAGCACGGCTTCAGCCATCGTTTCGGCACGTCACCGGCCAACCGCGAGCTCGTCCGCTGGATGCGCGCCTACAACCGCGACCATGACGACGACCACGACGCGAGGCTCCGGTTCTTCGGCTTCGACGGCCCGCTGGAGTACTGGGCGGAGAGCCCGCGCCGGTCACTCACCGCCCTGTACTCCGTCCTGGACGGCCCGGATCATTGTGGGGGGACGCCCCCCCACACCCCCCGGAACGACCCGGATCATTGTGGGGGGACGACCCCCCACACCCCCCGGAACGACCCGTTGCCCTGCACCCGCGAGACCCTCGACACGCTCCTCGGCCCGGACGAGCGGTGGTCGGACGAGGCCACCGCCACGGACCCGTCCACGTGCATCGGCCGGTCCCCCGACGCCCAGCGCCTGCGGCTGATCACCGACGACCTGGTGGCGCTGCTCGACACGCAACTGCCCCGCCTCAGCCCGGACGACGCGCAGCGGGCCGCTCTCCACGCCCGCACCGCCACCGGTCTGCTGCGCTACCACCATTTGATGGCCGACACGTCCCCGGCCCGATGGACCCGCCTTTCCGCCCAGCGCGACGCGATGATGGCCGCCAACCTGCGAGCCGTCGCCGAACACGGCCCGGCGCTGGTCTTCTCCAGCAACCTGCACCTTCAGCGGAACAGAAGTGTCATGGCGTTCGGCGAGCGGCAGCTCGAATGGTGGAGCGCCGGAGCGATCACCGCGACGCGGCTGGGCGACCGGTACGCCTTCCTCGCCTCAGCCCTCGGGACGGTCGGCGACGACACCCCGCCCCCGGACACCATCGAAGGCATCCTGTCCGCACTCCCCTGGGACAACGCCATCATCGACGCCCACGCCCTGGGCACGGCCGTCGCGGAGCCCGCCCCTCGCGCCTCCCACGATTTCGCCTACTTCCCGCTGGACCCGGCCCACCTCGACCTGATCGACGGGATCGTCTTCCTCAAGCGAGCCGTCAGGCTCGCTCCGCTGGGCTGACAGGCGCGCCGGGCGGGGCGGGCGCGGCGAGCGCGGCGGCCGCGTCGGTGACCGGGACGACGTCGGCGAAGACCGTGTCCATCAGGCGCAGGCTGTTGAGGTGGAGGTCGTCGAAGTACCCCGCGACCGCCTCGCGTGCCACGACCACCCGCAGGTCGTGGAAGAACGCCTGGCGGACGGTCGACTCGACGCAGAAGTCGGTGCGCACCCCGGCCATCACGAGCGTCCCGACGCCGAGGTCGCGCAGCAGGTCGCGCAGGCCGGTGCCGTGGAAGGCGTCGAAGCGCGCCTTGATGACCTCGTGGTCGTCCGGAGCGCGGTCCAGGCCGGCGAGCAGCTCGGCGCCCCAGGTGCCGCGCCTCAGGCCCTGCGTCCGCAGGAACGGGCTGCGTTCGGCGAGCAGGCCCACGTCGGCGTCGCCGTCCCACTCCATCCGCACCCAGATGACGGGCCGGGCGGCGGCGCGGGCGGCGGTGGCGAGGCCGTTGACCTGCCCGACCAGCTCGTCGAGGCCGGTGACGCGGAGCCCGGCCTGCGCGAACACGCCGTCGGGGTGGCAGTAGTCGTTCTGCAGGTCGATGACGAGCAGCGCCGTCCCCAACGAATTATTCACCGCGTTCCGCCATGTAGGTCTCGTACTGGTCGCCGAGCAGCGACCTGATCAGCGCGGTCGCGGCCTCGGACGAGCCGGCCTTCTCCCCCGTCCCGTAGATCAGCCGCGCGAGCTGGGAGAGCAGGTACGGATGCAGGCCGAGCAGGAACAGCCGCCTGAAGTCGCGGTTCAGGATCGCCGTCCGCTCGTCCTCGGTGAGCGGGTAGCCGTCCAGCACCTCCTTCTCGGCGGACTCGAAGCGGGACCGCAGCGCGCGGTCCCACATCAGGTCCAGGACGAGGTGGTTGGTGCGCAGCAGCGGATCGAATTGTTCTAGTGCCAAGTCCGGGGCGTCCCCGTCGTGCGGTCGGCTCGTGTGGT
>JBOHBY010000242.1:0-1716 GCA_050698635.1 Spirillospora sp. | reverse complement strand
GGCCCGACGAGCGCAGCACCGACTCCCACGCGTCCCCGGACGACAGCGGCAGATGCGGGACGCCCCAGTGCCACGCCGACACCAGCAGATCGGGGTCGCGCGGCCGGTACCCGGTCCCGACGGCACGGGCCATGTCCCAGGCGTGCAGGTGCCACTCCACGCAGGCCGCGCCCGCGTGGTCCCCGACCGTGTACTTGGTGCCCTTGTAGATCAGATGCGTCCGCTCCCACATGTCCGGCATCAGGTCGGCGTACGCGCCCGCCGACACCCCGAACGCCATGATCCGCTCCGGGCCCGGCTCGGGCGGCAGCACCGCCAGCTCCGCCGCGTTCTGCCGCGCCTGCTGCCTGATCAGCACCGCCGACGCCGCGTCCTGCGCGAACAGCGTCGCCAGCCGGCTGTCGGGCGCGTCCTGGAGGTACTCCAGGAAGTTCTCCGCGACGCACCGCAGATGCCCGGCGAGATCGATCAGCTGCCAGTCGGCGCAGGGCGTCGGGACGTCCCAGTCGCCGGCCTCCTCCGCCAGCTCCCGGATCGCCCGCACCCCGTCCTGGTAGGACTCGAGTACCCGGCCCCGGTCCGGCGGCGTGCGCTCCACGTGACTTCCCCCCGCGTCCAGAGCACCGTGCGTACACGGGCACCGTGCATGAGCACCGTGCGCGCACAGCGTGCCCTCTCCGCCGGACGCCGCCGCGCACCCGCCGCGACCTGCGACGTCCGGTGCGGGCGCCCCCGGCGTTCCCCCGAGAGGGCAGACTCTCAAAGTTCGGTGGCCGTCGCCACCCGGTGACGCTGTGTCGCCGCACATCCCCGCGACCGTCCCGGACCGGCCCCCTGCGACCGGTTCAGGCGGCGGGCTCCGCCGGCGTGCTCAGACGGCGAGGGTGGGGCGCGTCCGGAAGCTGAGGCGGTGCGCCTCCCGGGCGGTGCGGAGGCGGTCGACCTCGTCGGTCCACGGGCGCACGTCCGCGCGCGCCTTGGCCTTGCGGTAGGCGATCTCCGCGGCCCGGCGCGTCTTGGCGTCCTGGGTGTCGACCGAGTACACCCGCGGGCCCATCGCGACCCGCTCGGCCGCCTCGGCGGCGGCGAGCACCTCCGTCATCGCCTTGTCGAACGCGACCGTCAGCGCCCGCAGTTCCGGCTCGGGCGTGTTCGCGCCCTGCGCGTCCCGCAGCGCCCGCTCCGCCTCGCCGGCCGCCGCGAGCCGGTCCTCGTACTCGGCGGCCAGCCGCTGGTCGGCCTCGTACGGCTCCGCGACGTCCTTGCTCACCCGGCGGCCCAGCGGCATCGTGGTCACTCCTTCGGCGGTCATGGGGTGTTCCGGTCGAGCAAAGCGTACGCGGGCTCCCGGCGTGTCGTGACGGCGGACACCCCGCTTCGGCCCTTTACGCAGTAAGGTCAGGACTCATGGTCCGTCAGCCGAGCATCAACGCGCAGCACCGCGTCCCCCTGTCCACCGAGCGGATCATCGAGTCCGCCCTCCGGATCGTCGACGGCCAGGGCCTGGCCCGCCTCACCATGCGCCGCCTCGGCGACGCGCTGGAGGTCGAGGCGATGGCGATCTACCACCACCTCCCCCGCGGCAAGGAGCAACTCCTGGACGGGCTCGTCGCGCACGTCGCGTCCGCGCCCGCCGACACCGGGTCCGCGGACTCCCACGGCGACTGGCGGGACGTCCTGCGCGCCTGGGCCGCCGACTACCGGACGCGGCTGCTG
>JBOHBY010000241.1:0-8117 GCA_050698635.1 Spirillospora sp. | reverse complement strand
GCACCGAGGCGAGCTCTTCGAGGCTCTGCCCCAGTTCCTCGGCCGGTTCGGTCAGGCTGATGACGTCGACCGGCGTCCGGTTGGCCGGGGAGAACAGGAACGGGGCGATGCTCGCGGCCGCCGGGGTGAGCCGGGCCGCGGCCCGCCGCCGCCAGCCGTCGAACAGCACCGGCCTGCCGAGACCCTGGAGCACGCCCAGGCTGTGCACCGTCTCGGCCAGCGGTCCGAAGGTCGGCAGGACGCGCAGGCCCGCGAGGTCGGCGCTGGTCAGGTGCAGCCTGAGCACGGTGAAGGCACCCACCTCTTCGTGATGGTCCCCGCACGGCGTGGAGCCCGCGTCCCCATTGTGTAGCGCACTTTAAGTCAGGACTGAAGCAGCTTGACCGAAATCGGTCGAGAATAAAATACTTTCCGGTCAAGAGATCAATTCGGTAAGCGGTGAACGGCTGACTAAAAGGGACAAGGGGCGTTTTCATGAAAGTTCGGCGCCGGGGATCGATCGCGACGAAGGTCGCGTTCGCGGCCGTCCTTTCGCTCACCGCCTGCGGCGGTCATGGCGCATCGCACGCGGTGACGCCCGCCGCGCCCTCGCGTGACCTGACGCCGGCGGAGGCGCGCACGCTCGACCACGCGCAGGAGGTCCTCATCAGCCGTTGCATGCGGCGGCACGGCTCCGTCTATGACGTGGTCACGCCGCCTGACGACGGCGGCGCCCGCGAGTTCCGCTATGTCGTCGACGACGTCGCCTGGGCGCGCCGGCACGGCTTCGGCTCCCGCGACCAGGCCCGCGCGCTACGGGCGAAGGACGCCGACCCCAACCAGCGGCGGCTGACCCGGCTCGCCGCGTCCGAGCGGGAGCGGTACCGAAGGACGCTGCTCGGCGTCCAGCCGGGACGGATCAGGATCGCGCTGCCGTCCGGGGTCGTCATCCTGGCCACCGATCAGGGTTGTCTCGCCGAGGCCCAGGAAGCGCCTTACGGCGACGTGCGCGCCTGGCTGTCCAGCGACGTGATCGTCAAGAACCTGGCGCCGTTGATCGAGCAGCGGGTCCGTCAGGATCGCCGGTACCGCGCCGCGCAGTCGGCGTGGGCGGTGTGCATGGGCCGTTCGGGTCACCCGTCTCCCAGCCCGGAGGTGTTGCGGAGCCAAGTCCTGGAGGACGGTGACCTGACGCGGCCTCACCCGCCCGAGCGGCGGGCCGAGCTGCGGGCGGCGGTGGCGGAGGCCGTCTGCGCGCGGCGCACCGGGTTCGGTGCGACGGCCCGTCACCTGGACCGCGCGTACGGCGACTCCGCCCGGCGGACGTACGCCCGCCAGCACGAGTCCTGGCGAGCGGCGCGGCTCCGGGCGCTCTCCCGTGCCCGGACGCTCGGCATCCCGGCGGGACACCGATGAAGCGCCCCGCCGTCCACCGATGAACTCGCCGCGGCGCCCGCCGTGGTGGAACGGAGATCCCGTAAGGAGAAAGCGCATGAGAAAGACGACAGCCACCATGCTCGGCGTGGCCCTCGCCGGCGGCCTCGTCACGGCCGCACCGGCCACGGCGCAAGCGGCCACGGCGCAAGCGGTCACGGCCCCTCGCGCGCCCGCGTTGGCGAACGCCCCCGGAGACTGCCCCAGCCAGTACTTCTGTGCCTGGCGAGACATCAACTTCACCGGCACCAGATGGCAGTGGATCGGTAACGACACCAGCTGGCACGACAACAATCCCCCTGGCACGGGCGGATCCGCCGACCAGTCCTCCTCCTGGTACAACCACGGAGTTCCGGCGAGCGTCGATGACGTTCGCGTCTACCGGGACACCGGCAACCTCAACGTGCTGTTCTGCCTGTCGCGTGGGCAGTCGGCCGCGCGGATCCCCACGGCCAGCGACCGGGCCTCGTCCCACAAATGGGTGAGCACCTGCTGACGCCGCACGATTCCGGCGTCCTCCGCCGGTCGGGGGCGGGGGGACGCCGGTCAGCGGCGCCCGGGGGGCGGTGGGGATAGGTTCGGGGGATGAACATTCGGCCGGATTTTGAGGACATTCGGCGTGCGCCGAAGGTGTTGCTGCACGACCATCTGGACGGTGGCGTCCGGCCCGGGACGGTCGTGGACCTCGCGCGCGAGTCCGGGTATCGGGAACTGCCGACCACGGACGCCGAGAACCTGCGGGAATGGTTCGAGGAATCGGCCAACTCGGGGTCGCTGGAACGGTACCTGGAGACGTTCTCCCATACCGTCGGGGTGATGCAGTCCGTCGAGGCGCTGACGCGGGTCGCGTACGAGTGCGCGGAGGACCTCGCGAAGGACGGCGTCGTCTACGCGGAGGTCAGGTACGCGCCCGAGCAGCACCTGCGGAACGGGCTGGCGCTGGAGCAGGTCGTCGAGGCCGTCCTGGACGGGTTCGCCCAGGGTGGCCGCGAGCACGGCATCCGCGTCGGGACGCTCGTCACGGCGATGCGGCACCAGGCGCGGAGTATGGAGATCGCGGAACTCGCCGTCCGGTACCGGGACGCGGGCGTCGTCGGGTTCGACATCGCGGGCGCCGAAGCCGGATACCCGCCGACCAGGCACCTCGACGCGTTCGAATACCTGCAACGCGAGAACGCGCACTTCACCATCCACGCGGGCGAGGGGTTCGGGCTGCCGTCGATCTGGCAGGCGATCCAGTGGTGCGGCGCCGACCGGCTCGGCCACGGCGTGCGGATCATCGACGACATCGAGGTGGACGGCGACGACGCCAGGCTCGGACGGCTCGCCGACTACGTCCGGGACAAGCGGATCCCGCTGGAGATGTGCCCGACGTCCAACATCCAGACGGGCGCGGCCAAGTCGATCGCCGAGCATCCGATCGGGCTGCTGCGGCGGCTGAGCTTCCGCGTCACGGTGAACACCGACAACCGGCTGATGAGCGGCACGACCCTGTCCCGCGAGTTCGCGAACCTCGTCGACGCGTTCGGCTACGGATGGGACGACCTCCAGTGGTTCACGGTGAACGCCATGAAGTCGGCGTTCGCGCCGTTCACCGAGCGCCTCGAACTGATCAACGGGGTGATCAAGCCCGGATTCGCGCAGCTCAAGTGGAGCGGCGCCAGGCCCCTGGCATGATCGAGCCATGGTGACCATTCGTTCCATGGGCGGGCGGGTCGCGGCGTACGCCTGGCTGGCCTTCGCCGCGCTCAACCTCGCCGACCTGCTGTTCGGCATCACCGGCGACGCCAGCTACTCGCTGATGACGTTCGGCGTCGGCACGCTCCTGCTGCTCGGCTGCGGCGTCGCGTACGCGGTCGGGCTCCGCCCGGCGATCATCGGGGACGAGGACGCCGTCACGATCCGCAACCCGCTGCGCGACGTCCGGGCCCCGTGGGCCGCGGTCCGCCGGATCGAGGGGAAGAGCGCCCTGACGGTGCGGTTCACCGCCCAGGACGGGACGGAGACGCAGACACGCGCCTGGGTGCACCAGACGTCGCCGCGCGCGCAGGCGAAGGCGGAGGCGCGGTCCCGCAAGGAGGAGGGCCGCCAGGAGGGCGCCGACCTACGCGGCCGGACACCCGCCGCCTTCGCCGCGCAGCAGCTGAACGAGATCCGCGACCGCCAGCGCCCCCGGACCAGGTCCGGAGCACCGGACCGGGCCGCCGCCGCGAAGGAGGCGGCGGAGGAGTCCGCGCGAGGCACGATCACCTGGTCGGTCCCCGCGCTGGCGGCCCTGGGCGTCCCACTCGCGGCCCTCGCCGTGATCGCGATCGTGGCCGCGGTCAGCTGAGCACGGCGGAGACGGCGTCGCGGAGGCCGTCCACTTCGGCGGCGGCGCGTGCGCGTGCCGTGGTGATGTCCCCGGTGACCGGTTGGACGATCTCCAGGTAGCACTTGAGTTTGGGTTCGGTCCCGGACGGGCGGATGATCACGCGTGCGCCTCCGGTGAGGTGGAAGCGGAGGCCGTCGGTGGGTGGTAGCCCGTCCGAGCCGTGGGCGAGGTCGTCGAATGATTCGACCGCGCGTCCGCCGAAGCTGGTCGGGGGATCAGCGCGCAACCGGGTCATCGTGGCGGTGATCAGCGATAGGTCGTCGACCCGGACCGAGAGTTGTGCGGTGGTGTGCAGCCCATACGCGCGGGCCTGGTCGTCGAGGAGGTCGAGCAGGGTGCGGCCGTCGCGGCGGGCGTGGGCGGCGAGCGCGGCCAGGGTGAGGGCGGCGGTGATGCCGTCCTTGTCGTTGACCAGGACACCACGGTCGTCGCCGACGCTGTAGCCGAGGGCTTCCTCGTACCCGAACACCAGCCGGTCGGACCGGTTCCCGGCGCGCATGATCCATTTGAAGCCGGTGAGGGATTCGGCGAATCGGACGCCGTGCGCGGTGGCGATCTTTCGCAGTAGCGACGAGGACACGATGGTGGTGACGACGAGCCGGTCGGTCCCGGTGGTGTGGCGCAGGACGTGTTCGGCGAGCAGTCCGCCGATCTCGTCGCCGGTCAGGACGCGCCAGCGGCCGGTGGGGTCGGGGAGGGCGATGGCGCAGCGGTCGGCGTCGGGGTCGTTGGCGATGACCAGGTCGGCGTGCCGTGTGTCGGCGAGCGCGAGCGCTAGGTCCAGGGCGCCGGGCTCTTCGGGGTTGGGGAAGGCGACGGTCGGGAAGTCGGGGTCGGGGTCGGCCTGCTCGGGCACGACGGCGGGCGGAGGGAACCCGGCGCGGTCGAACACCGCGAGCAGCACGTCCCGGCCGACGCCGTGCAGCGGGGTGTAGACGATCGACAGCCCGTCACCGCCGGGAGCGCCGAGGTCGAGGGACGCCACCGCGTTCACGTACAGGTCGACGTCGGTGTGGATGGGCCAGGAGTCGCCGAGCGGGAGTTGGTCCACGCGGCCGACGGCGTCGATCGCGGTGGAGATGTCGGTGTCGGTGGGCGGGACGATCTGCGCGCCGTCGGCCCAGTAGACCTTGTAGCCGTTGTCGCGGGGCGGGTTGTGGCTGGCCGTCACCACCACCCCCGCCACCACGTCATCGAACGACCGGACGAAATGCGCCACGACAGGCGTGGGAACCGGGTCGGCGAACACTTCGGGCCGCAGCCCGGCCCCGGCCAGTACGGCGGCGGTGTCGGTGGCGAATTGGCGGGAGCCGTGCCGGGCGTCGAAACCGACGATCACCCGGCCGCCCGGCGGCAGGCAGGCGGCGAGTCCGGCGGCGGCGCGCATGACCGTCACCCGGTTCATCCGGTTGGGCCCCGCGCCGAGTTCGCCGCGCAGCCCGGCGGTGCCGAACTCCAGCCGTCCACCGAAGCGGTCGGCCAGGGCCGCGTGGTCGCCGTTGTCGAGGATGGTGCGGAGTTCGGCGCGGGTGGTCGGGTCGGGGTCCTGGGCGAGCCATTCCTCGGCTCGGGCGCGTAGGTCGGTCATAGTTTGGCCAGGACGGTGGCCAGCAGGGTGCCCATGCGTGCGGCCGAGGCGCGTCCGGTGGCCAGGACCTCCTCGTGATCCAGCGGCTCGCCCGACAGCCCGGCCGCGATATTGGTGACCAACGAGATCCCCAGCACCTCCGCGCCGCCCCGGCGGGCCTCGATCGTCTCCAGGACCGTCGACATGCCGATCAGATCCGCGCCCAGCGTCCGCAGCATCCGGATCTCGGCGGGCGTCTCATACGTCGGCCCCCGCAACGCCGCATACACCCCCTCCGACAAACTCGGATCGATTTCCTTGGCGAGGGTCCGCAGCCGCCCGGAGTAGGCCTCGGTCAGGTCGAGAAAGGTGGCGCCGGTCAGTGGGTTGGCGCCCGACAGGTTCAGCTGGTCGCAGATCAGCACCGGGTCACCGACCTGCTGATGCTCGGGCCGCAACCCACCCGCCGCATTCGTCAGCACCATCGTGCTGACCCCCGCCGCCAGCGCGGTCCGGACCGGATGGACCACCGCGTCGACACCATGGCCTTCGTACAGGTGCGTCCGGCCCAGGAACACCAGGGTGCGGTCCACCACCCGGACGCGTCCCGCATGCCCCTCAGCCGTCGGAGGCGCGAACCCCGGCAGGTCGGTCACCGGCAACTCGACGTTCGGCTCGCCCAGGGCGTCGGCGGCGGGGACCCAGCCTGAGCCCATCACCAGGGCGACGTCGAAGGAGTCCACGTCCGCGCGGGCGCGCAACTCGTCGGCGGCCGCCTGGGCCAGTGCGGTGGCGTTCATGGGTGCACCAGAGTTCCGGAGCGGGCGACGATCTTTCCGCGCTTCATCACGAGCGTCCGCTGCGGTGGGGACACGACGATCTCGCCGATCGCTTCGCCCGGCAGGACCACGAGGTCGGCGACGTCCCCGGGCTTGAGGTCGCATGGTGGGGCGCCCAGGACCTCGCGGCCCAGGGTCGTGCCCATGGTGAGCGCGAACTCCAGGTCCTCGTCCCGGCGCCAGTAACGCTTGTAGGCCAGGAACATCGCCCTGGCGAGGATGTCGCCCTCGCCCCACGGGGACCAGCGGCTGCGGGCGGAGTCGGAGCCGAGGCACATCCGCACGCCCATCGCGTGCAGGGCCTTGACGTCGGGTACCGGCAGGAGGCCGTGCACGCCGACGGCGACGGCGATGTCCGCGTCGGCGAGTACCGTCGCCAGCCGCTCGAACTGCGGCGGTGTCGGTTCGGCCAGGCTGAACACGTCGCAGAGGCTGACCTTGCCCTGCATGCCGAGCGCCTTGACGCGCTCGGCGATCCGCTCGATGAGCCAGACGCCGAGCTCGCCGGATTCGTGCGCGTGGAAGTCCACCGGCACCTGGTACTTCTCGGCGAGGCCGAAGACGATGTCGAGCTGGCGTGCGGCGTCGCCGTCGACGCCGGCCGGGTCGAGACCGCCGATCGCGTCGGCTCCGGCGCGCAGGGCCTGTTCCAGCAGTTCGGCCGTGCCGGGCTTGCGCAGGATGCCGAGCTGGGGGAACGCCACGATCTGGAGGTCGGCGAGATCGGCCATCTCCTCGCGCACCTGGAGCAGGCCGTGGACGCCGTCGAGCCCGATCTCCGGGGCGACGTCGGTGAACGTCCTGATGGACGTCGAGCCGTACGCGACGCACATGTCGAGGAAGGTGCGCGCGCGGGCGGCGACCGGGGTCGTGGTCTCCGCCCACTGCCGCAGCTGGTCCTCGAACATCTGCTCCATGGTGATCGGCTCCGACGTCCGCCGGACCCACGGCTCGCCCCACAGGCTCTTGTCGGCGTGGGCGTGACCGTCGACGAAGCCCGGCAGGACGATCTCCCCGCCGAGGTCTTCGACGTGGTCGCCCGGCCCGAGGCCGGCCGGGGTCTCCGTGCCGACGGCCTGGATCGTCCCGTCGGCGACGGTGACGACTTTCGGGTCGCCGACGCCGTTCACACGGACGTTGGACAGAATGATTCTCGACATGATTCGCCTTCTCCTACGTCGTGCGTCTTTCGATTACTCGAGGCGGCTGAGCGCGGTGTCCTCCAGCGCGCCGGCCAGGCGGTAGGCCATGAGTGAGGCCAGCAGCACGATGGCGACCCCGCCCCATACGAAGTCGTAGTCCGACAGCGTCGCGGCGACGGTCATCGATGCGCCGAGCCCGTAGCCGGTGGCGAGCCATTCGGCCACCATGGCCGCGCCGATCGACAGCGGCAGCGCGATCTTGACCGAGGCGAGCACAGCCGGTAGCGCGTACGGCATGAGCAGTTTCGTCAGGTGGTGCCTGCGCCGGGCTCCGACGGCGGTGAGCAGGTCAACGGCGCTGCGCGGGACGGCCCGCATCGCGAGCAGGACGTTGACGAGGATCGGGAAGAACGTCATCACCGCGATCAGGATCGTCACGGCGGTGATCCCCCGCCCGAACATGAGCGCGAGCAGCGGCATCGCGGCCACGATCGGGATCGACCTGAGGGCGATCGAGACGGGCATCAGCACCCGCTCGATCACCGGGAACTCGTGCGCGACCACCGCCATCGCGACCGCGAGGACGAGCCCCACCAGGAAGCCGAGACCGGCATCGCCGATGGTGCGCAGCAGCGATGACAGCAGGTACGGCAGCGGTGCCTCCGCCTCACCGGACGCGGTGACGAGTTGCGTGTCGCCGGTCGCGAAGTACGGCAGGACCTCCAGCGGCCCCCGCGCGACCTCGGTGCCGCCCGGGACGACGAGGACGAGCAGCCACCAGC
>JBOHBY010000240.1:0-2678 GCA_050698635.1 Spirillospora sp. | reverse complement strand
ACCGCGCCCGGCCGCCCTCCACATAGGCGGGCATCCGCCTGCCGCCCCACGCGAACTCGAAGCTCCACGCCTCCTGGTCGCGCGGCAGCCTCGCCTTCTCGACCGGGCGCATCGGGCGCATCGACTCCGGCAGCGGCTCGGCGCCGGCGTCGGCGGGCGGGTCCATCCGGTGGATCATCCAGTTCTTGCCGCGCGTCCTGAACAGCACGTACCGGCCCGAGACCCGCGACCCGTGGATCACGATCTTCACCTCGCGGTCGGACCACTTCTCCGTCTCGTAGGTGCCCGCGTCCCAGATCGTCATCGTCCCGGCGCCGTACTCGCCGCGCGGGATCTCGCCCTCGAACGTCGCGTACTCCAGCGGATGATCCTCGGTGTGGACGGCGAGGTGGTTGGTCTCCGGGCTCCACGGCAGGCCCTTCGGGACGGCCCACGACACGAGCACCCCGTCGCGTTCCAACCGCAGATCCCAGTGCAGACTGCTCGCGTGGTGCTCCTGGACGACGAACGTGTCGTCCTCGCCGCGCGGAACCGGCCTCTCCCTGGGGACGGGTTCCGGTGTCCTCGCCTGGTCGCGCTTCCCCCGGTACTCCGCGAGCCGGTCGCCGGTGTCCTTTGTCCGCTTCTTCGGGGTCACGCCCGATTCGTACCCGCGATCAGCGGATGAAGACGGCGTAGTCGGCGAGGTCGCCGGTGAGGTCGGGCGGCAGGCCCGCCACCGCCGACAGCTCCTCGGCGGACACGAACCCGCCCGCCTCCGCCCGCACCCGCTCGATCTTCGTCGCCAGCTCCGGCGTGATGCCGGGCAGCAGCGTCAGCGCCTGCGCCGGGGCGTGGTTGACGTCGACCAGCCCGCCGTCGTTGTACTGGCGCGGCAGGTCGGGACGTCCGATCCGCAGCTCCCTGGCGAGGCCCGGATCGGACGCCGCCAGCTCGCGCGCCTTGTCGCGCAGCAGCCGCTGCCGCTTCACCCGCTCCACCACGGCCTCGTTGTCGACCCCCGACAGCCCGTGCGGGTCGAACACGCGGCGGCGGATCACGAACGCGTGCGCGCAGCCCACCACGGCCAGGACGGACATCAGCACCCCGACCGTGCGCTCCGTCCCGTCCTCCTTGCCCATCTCGGGCAGCAGGAGCAGCATCACCGCGAACACACCGACATAGGCGGCCGTGGACACCAGCAGGTGGAGGCTGCGCCGCCACAGCAGCGCCGCCGCGAACGTGAACGGCGTGGCGTAGCCGAGGGTCAGGAACGGCAGCGCCGCCCACGTCACGCTGAGCGCCGCGCGCCCCGGCGGCATGCTGTCGGACGGAACCCGCGGCTCGTACGGCGCTGGGGCGTTCATCCCTAAGAGTCTCCCGGCCGGATGTCAGGCGAATCGGACTCTAGATCAAGAGTTCTGTCACGGCAGGGTAAGGATTTCGTGGCCGCTCTCCGTCACCAGCAGCGTGTGCTCGAACTGCGCGGTGCGCCTGCGGTCCTTGGTGACGACCGTCCAGCCGTCCTGCCAGATGTCGTAGTCGTGCGTGCCGAGCGTCAGCATCGGCTCGACCGTGAACGTCATCCCCGGCTCGATGAGCGTCGTGGCCTTCGGGTCGTCGTAGTGCGGCACGACCAGCCCCGAGTGGAACGTGGTGCCGATCCCGTGGCCGGTGAAGTCGCGGACGACCCCGTACCCGAACCGCTTCGCGTACGACTCGATGACCCGTCCGATGACGTTCAGCGCCCGCCCCGGCTTCACCGCCCGGATGCCGCGCATCGCCGCCTCGTGCGTGCGCTCCACCAGCAGCCGCGACTCCTCGTCGACCTCGCCGCACAGGAACGTCGCGTCGGTGTCGCCGTGCACGCCGCCGATGAACGCGGTGATGTCGACGTTGACGATGTCGCCGTCGCGCAGGACCGTGTCGTCCGGGATGCCGTGGCAGATCACCTCGTTGACCGAGGTGCACAGCGACTTCGGGAAGCCGCGGTAGCCGAGCGTGGACGGGTAGGCGCCGTGGTCGAGCAGGAACTCGTGCCCGACGACGTCCAGTTCGTCGGTCGTCACGCCGGGCCGGACGTGCCTGCCGACCTCCTCCAGCGCCTGCGCCGCGATCCGGCCCGCCACCCGCATCGCCTCGACGATCTCGGGCGTCTTGACGTCGGGCTCCCCGGTCGTCGGGTGCTTCCTGCCCACGTACTCCGGCCGCGGAATGCTCGCCGGCACCTTGCGCATGGGGGAGACCTGTCCGGGCCGGAGAAGCTGGGTCGTCATGATGGTTGAGTGTAGCCAGCCGGGATCGGGCAACGAATCCCGAGCGAGCGCGAGACCGAGAGGAGCGCCCGATGGCCGGTGACGACGGCGACTGGTGGTTCTGCCTGAAGCACATGAAGGTCGAGCACGGGCCGGGCTGCCCCGGCAAGGACCGCATGGGCCCCTACGAGTCGGAGAGCGCCGCGGCCGACGCGCTGGTCCGCGCCCGCGAACGCAACGACTCGTGGCGCCGGCAGAACGACGACTAGGGCTGGTCGACTAGGGCTGGTCGACGACGGGGCCGGACACCGTGTCGAGGAGCTTGGCGAGGCGGCGGCGCAGGCCGCGCGGGCTCCGGCCGGGCTCGTGCCCGGCGGCGGCGCTGACCAGGTGCTGCGCGCCGTCGAACGAGATGAGCGCCTCGTCCGGCCGGACGGTCAGCGC
>JBOHBY010000239.1:0-2203 GCA_050698635.1 Spirillospora sp. | reverse complement strand
GCGCAGCAGCCGCCGGTGGACGCCGGACACCTCGTCCGCCGACGACCGCGCCTCCAGATAGCCCTGCACCGACAGCGACGCCAGCTCGTCGATGTAGGAGAACAGGGCGTCGGCCAGCCGCGTCATCACCTCCGCGGGCAGCCGCCGCGTCCGGCCGACATGCGCGACCCGCCGCCACGCCACCTGCACGCCGACGCGGTACGCGGCCTGCAGCGCGTCCAGGCTCCGCCCCTGGTACGCCTCGCTGCGGCCGAGCTCGCGGCACAGCTCGTCGCGCCGCTCGTAGGAGTCGCGGCTCCCCGACACCTGGTCGACGAACGCCGCCATGGCCTGCTCGACGGTGACCCGGAACGCGGCCGGACGCGGCGTCCCCTCCTGCCGCCCGTACTCGGGCACCGACCGCCGCACCTCGCCGATGATCTCCTCGGCCAGCGACGGGAGCTCGGCGCTCAGAATGGCGATGACCTGAGGCGGAATCGGCCCAGGACGACGCCCCTGACCCGCGAGGGTCCCCGTCATCCGCCCTCCTTTCAGCACCGAAAAGATCTCAAGAAAATGTAACCCAATCCCACCGGCCGCGCATCATTTCACGAGGCATCTCCCAGCCGAATTGAATTCATGCGCACCCGGCGACAGAATTGCCCCGCGAGATCATCACCCACAGACAACCCTGGCGAACGCGGGGCCGGTGTTCGCATATTTCGCGGTCCGGTTCAAGGGAGCCGGTCGTAGAGCTTGTATCCGAAGTACTCTTCGATGATCACGGTGTTGGTCCCGGCGGGGGACGGCAGGCCCGCCGCGGCGTTCACGGCGTGATCGATGTTCTGGCCGTTCCTTGTGCAGCCGCGCGCGGCCGGTGCGGGGAAGGCGTTGTCCACGTGGGTGGCCGACCTGACGCTCACCGTGCCGTCGCTGCCCAGGAACTTGAACGGGACGCCGGTGATCGGGGTGTTGGGCGGCGGCGGGTTCGTCGTGCCTGTGGTCAGGTTCATCAGGATCGGGTCGTCATCGGCGCCGATCGTGCAGGACCCACCCAGCCCGGCACCGGTGAGGCGGATCTTCACGCCGATCGTCACGTTCGGGTACCGCAGGCCGATCGGTCCGGCGTACTCGGGGTCGGCGTAAACCGTTCCGCCCGGCGGGAGGCCGACGTCCTCCGACGGCACCGGCACCTTCTTGGCGTGCAAGGGTCCGGCGTAGTTCTGCCGGACCCCCGTCTTGCGTTCGGTGACGTCGGAGAACGTGAACCTGATCGGGTCGGTGATCTCGTGGGCGAGGCCGCCGATCTGGACACGGCCACCGACGATGACCTGGTTGAAGCAGATGGCAGAGAAATCCTCAGAGGGTCCCGGGAGTTCGGGGCATTCGGAGAAGTCGAAGCTCGGGACACCGGGGGGCGGGTCGGAGGTGTCGGCGCGGGCGGTGACGCCGCTCGTCAGGGCCATGGCCGCGGCGGTGAGCACGCAGGCGGCGGCGGAGGTCGACCCTCGTTTCATGATCATCCCTTGGGTCAGGGGCTCGTGATGGTCTGCGCCGGGGTCAGCGGGAGCACCCCGGCGAGTTCGATGGCGTCGCCCTGGGCGACCAGGTCGGTCGTGCATCGGAAGTTCGTGAACGTGACGTTCATGTGCGCCCCGCTCACGGTCAGGGCGCCGCCGGCGTTGATGTACGCCGCGTCGATCGTGCCGGGCGCGCCGTCGGGAGCGGTGACGTCGGCCCGGCAGCCGTTCGAGAGGTCCAGGGTGAGGGCGAGGTTGTTGAGCGTGCCGGACGTCCGGCCCTGGACGGCGTCATGGGCGTCGGCGTAGAAGTCCCATGGGAGGTTGACCACGGTGGACGTGGTGGTGAGGTCGTTCGGTCCGGTGCAGGTGGTGAGCGAGCCCTCGGCGAACGAGATCAGGCCGTAGGGCGATTGTCCCGCGCCCGCCGGTGCCGTTCCGGAGAACGTGGCCGTGCAGCTGATCGTCCAATTCCTGGTGGTGTTGCGGATCTCGGCGGGGGCGGTGGCGGAGACCGCGCCGCCCGGGGAGACCGTCCAGGTGGCGGCGTCCGCCCGGGACGGGGTGGGCGCCGACGTGACGAGCGCGAACGCGGTCAGCAGCGCGAATGCCGGTCTCCGTACAGGCATCGGGGCGTCCCTTCGGCGTGGGGCGCCCGCCCGGCGGGGTGAACCGCCGGGCGGGTGCGGGCCGCGCCCGAAGGG
>JBOHBY010000238.1:0-5243 GCA_050698635.1 Spirillospora sp. | reverse complement strand
GGCGCCGCCGTACGAGGAGCGGCGCGGGGACGAGTGGATCCGGGCCTCCTGGGGGAGACTGGCGAATCTGGTGGCCGGTGAGCTGGAGTTGGCGACCGGCCGCCCGAACCCGGAATTCCTCATCCAGGTACACGACAGCCATACCGCCTTGGAAGCGATCGCCGCCGCAGAGCGCGAACCTTCGCACAACCCCTACATCGACTCTGAGCAGTCTCTTGTGGCGGGTCACCGTTTCCATCCGTCGCCGAAGTCCCACCAGGGGTCGCCGACCGAATGGCTGCGGTACGCGCCAGAGGTCGGGGCCCGTTTTCGTCCGCTGTGGCTGGCCGTCCCTGAGCACCTGATCGCGGAGGAGGGAACGCCTGAGGCGTTCGCAGCCCTGGAGACCTATGGCCCTCGTATTCCGCGGGGCAGCAAACTGATTCCCGTCCACCCGTGGCAGTTCTCGCTGTTGGCGGACAATCCCGTCCTGCAGAAGGCCATGGCGCAGGGGTTGCTGGTCAACCTGGGCCCGTCCGACGCTGAAGCGGTGCCGACGTCGTCCGTCCGTACGGCCTACCTGCCGGACGCCGACGTGTTCTGCAAGTTCAGCCTGGACGTCCGCATCACCAACTGCGTGCGTAAGAACGCCTGGTACGAGTTGGCCAGCGCGGTAGCGCTCAACGACCTGCTGCCGCCCATCTTCCGAAAGCTGAACTCGACGCTTCTCGCAGAGCCCGCTTATCGCAGCATCGCCCTGGCCGACCGACGCCTGTACGAGGGCTTGGGCGTGATCCTGCGCGAGGGCGTCAAAGGCCTCCCCGGTACACCCCTCCTTGCGGGTGCATTGGCCGACCCTTACAGCTCGTCCCTCTCAGACCTGCCCGCCCTAGCGACCCCGGACAGCGCCCAGGCGTGGTGGGACGCCTACGTGGCCCACCTGGCACCGCCGGTCCTGAGCGCTTACCTCGACCACGGCATCGTCTTGGAACCTCATCTTCAGAACGTCCTGATCTGCGTGGACACTGACGGCATGCCCGTCCACACCGCGTTCCGTGATCTGGAAGGCACGAAGCTCACCGCGGGGCGCTGGGATCTGACCCACCTTCCGCCCCGCGTCGCCGAAAGCCTCACCTACGCCCCCGAGCGGGGCTGGAACCGTGTCATCTACTGCCTTCTCGTCAACCACCTGACCGAAATCGCGGCCGCGATAGCCGACCTTCACCCGAGCCTTGAGAGAACGCTATGGCTGACCGCGAGAAACCATTTCACCGTCCACGACAGTCATCCCGAGATAAGGGCCCTGCTTGCCGGAGTTCCGCTTCCGGCCAAGGCGAACCTGCGAACGCGCTGGTCCCGTTCCGCCGACCGCGGCGCGAGCTACGTCACCGTCCCCAACCCGCTCGCCGAGCCCCGACCGCTATGAAGAAACACGCCCTCAATCTCGACAGGTATCCGGCCTACATCTACGACCTGCGCGGCCTGGAATCCCATGTCAGGTCCATTCGTGCCGCGCTGGGTCCCGTGGAGGTCTTCTACGCGGCCAAGGCCAATCCCGACGCGGAGATCCTCCGGACGCTCGCGCCCCACGTGGACGGTATGGAAGTCTCGTCCGGCGGCGAACTCACCCATGTCCGGGAGACCGTGCCCAGAACCCGCATCGCCTTCGGCGGCCCCGGGAAAACGACCCAGGAACTGTCTCTCGCCCTCCATGCCGACCGAGTCCACGTGGAAAGCCCGAGCGAACTGACCCGCCTCGCGGCCCAGGGCTTCGCGAACATCCTCCTCCGCGCGAACCTGCCCCTGAGCACGCCGGACGCCGCGCTGACCATGAGCGGCCCGTTCGGCATGGACGAGGACACGCTCAATGAATGCGCCTACCTACTGGCCGACAACCCGCAGCTCACCCTTCGCGGCATCCACGCCCACCTGGCCTCCGGCCTCGACGCGCCCGCCATGCTCGACCTGGCCGACCAGATATCCGAATGGGCACTCCCCTGGCTGAAAGCCCGTGGGGTGAACAATCCCGAACTGAATCTGGGCGGCGGCATGGCCGTCGATTACACGTCACCCGGAACCCGCTTCGACTGGCAGGGCTACGGGACGGGCCTGAGCCTCATCCCGGCGAAAGTCCGCATAGAACCCGGCCGGTCGATGACCGCTTACCACGGCTGGTATGTCACCGACGTCCTGGACGTGAAAACGACCCGGGGTGAGACCTTTGTGATTCTGCGCGGCGGCACCCACCATTTGAGAACTCCCGCGACGAAAGGTCACAACCAACCTTTCGAAGCCCTCACCGCGAGCGGCCCCGAAAGCCCGGCTACTCTGGTGGGCCAGCTGTGCACCCCCAAGGACGTGTTCGCGCGCGACGTCCTCGTCCCGCCGCTGATCCCCGGTGACATCATCGCGTTCACCATGGCCGGTGCCTACGCGTGGAACATCTCCCATCACGATTTCCTCATGCATCCGAAACCGGCTTTCCATTACCTCCGGTGACCCGGCCACATCCGGTGACCCGGCGCGTTAGTGGCGCGGTGAGTCGTCCGGTCAGTGGCGTGGTGAGCCGTCCGGTCAGCGGCGTGGTGTGCCGTGCCAGCGCCAGGACGTGAGGCGCGGGCGGCCGGGGAGTTCTCCGCGGCCGGTCGCCCAGAGCAGTGTCGGCCAGGGGTCGGTGTCGTGCGGGGCGTCCGGGAAGAGCCGCCGGAGCACACGCGCGCAGAGCGCAGCGGGCGGCTCCCACTCCAGGCCGAGGCCCGCGGCCAGGTCATGGGTATGGACGACGGTCTCCAGGATGCCCATCGCGGCGAACCCCTCGGGATCCGACGCGCCGAACACGTGATGCGCACGGACGTCCGGCGGCGTACCGCGCACCATCGCGACGAGCATCCCGCCGCACGCCTCCAGCACCCGGAGGAGCCCGTCAGGCCCGGCCGCACGGTTCGCGTGGACGGCGTTCGCGGGCCCGCCCGGACGCCGGCTCTCCCACAGGAACGGCACCTCGCCGTCCATCGGCGGCGCCTTGGGCCCGAGCTGCGCCGCGTAGGCGAAGAGGTCGTCGCTCAGATGCTCCACGGTCTCCCAGCAGGTCCATTCGAGAGAACCGGCCTTGGCGTCCCAGGCGTCCGGGGCGTCCGGGCGCGCCTTCCGCAGGGCGGCGACGGCGAGCTGGACGGCCGAGTCGAGGTCGTCCGCGGTGACGGCATCATCAGATGGGCGCGACATGCCAGGACACTACCCACCCGAACCGCTCCCCCGAATTCAATAAATCCGTCGGGGCGCGGCACGCTGAGCAGGGCCGGTCAGGCGGCCCCGGTCAGGCGGCCGCGGTCAGGCGGCGCCGGCCCGGTTCTTGGCGGCCATGCAGATGCGGGCGAGGTCGTTGAGCGCGTCGGCGCGGCGCTCGTCCAGGGACCTGCGGTCACCCGGACCGGCCTCGGCGAGGGTGTCGATGACCAGGGAGAACACGGGCCATTCGGCGGGGCCGATGGCGCCCTGGAAGTCGACGCCGTCCTCAAGGTCGTCGATGTCGAGGTTGCGGGCGAAGGTGGCGAGGGCGGCCTCGGCCGCGACGACGCCGATACGCATCGCCAGCGCGGCCGGTTCACGTTCGAGGGAACGCGCGGTGTTAGAACCCATGTTCGACAACCTAGACCACATGGGTGACATTCGTCGAACGTTTGATCGAAGACGGGGACTTTATCCGGCGATCGCCTGCTGGAAGAGGTACGAGTGGGTGAAATGCAGGACGTCGTCCGGTTTGCTGGGACGCATCCCGGTCGCCGGTCCGCCCGCCAGCTCGTCCTCCAGCTCCTGCCTGATCCGCGCGGCGACGTCGTCCGGCGTCCGCGAGAACTCCAGCCACGGGTCGAGCGGACGGACGTAGTCGAACCGCTCGGCGCGCTTCACCTCCGCGCCCGCCGCCGCGAGGAAGTCCGTGATCTGCACCTCCGTGAGCGCGTTGCCGTGCGAGGGGTCGCGGAGCCGCTCGATCCGGTCGGGGTCGCCCGCCAGCCCCTCCGGACGGACCAGATCGGCGATGATCAGCGCGGCGCCCGGCCTGCTGACCCGGACCATCTCGGCCACGACCGCCTCCGGGGCGGCGACCTGGTGCAGCGAGAAACGGGTGACGACCAGTGTGAACGACCGGTCGACGTAGGGCAGCGCGGTGGCGTCGCCGCGGGTGAAGGTGACGTTCGTCAGGCCGGCGTGGTCGGCGTCGCGTTTGCCTTCGGCGAGCATCGCCGGGGTGAGGTCGAGGGCCGTCACATGGCGGACGCGGGCGGCGATCGCGCGGGAGACGATCCCGGTGCCGGCGGCGACCTCCAGCACGACGTCCTCGGGGTCGAGTTCCGGTTCCATGAACCGGACGAGCCGGTCCAGATGGCGGGTGAACGCCACGTTCAGCCTGGGGTCGGCGAACCCGGCGGCCTGCTTGGAGAACTCCCGTACGACCCTGTCGTCATGCGTCACCGTCACGTCGCCTTACCTTCCTGGGATGGTTGCCCGGATCATCCCCGAAACCACGCATTGTGAACAGGGGTGAGTGAGGGTCATCACGACACAGGGCGGGCGAATCCGGACGGGCCAGGCGGCGAGCGCGGCCTGCCTCAGGCGTTCGAGCGCGGCGTGTCCCAGGCGGCCGAGCGCGGTCTGCGTCAGGCGGCCGAGCGCGGTGTGCGGAGTGCGGTGTGCGTCAGGCGGCGGGGACGGTTTCCAGGAGCGCGGCCAGGCCCGCCGCGTCCAGCAGGTCCGCCGGACGGACGGTGACGTTGGCGCTGACGTAGTGGAAGGCCGCGCTGACCTGGCCGACGTCCACCCCGGCGAGTTCCGCCCACGCCATCCGGTAGGCGGCAAGCTGGACCGACACGAACCGCGCCTCCTGCGCGGACGGCGGCGAGCCGGTCTTCCAGTCGACGATCTCGTAGCCGCCGCCGGCCGACCGGAAGACGGCGTCCATGCGGCCGCGGATCAGCCGGTCGCCGATGATGGTCTCGAACGGCACCTCGATGTCGAGCGGCTCCCGGGCCGCCCACTCCGACTCCTCGAAACGGGCTTGCAGCCGCGCGAGCTGCGCGTCTTCGGCGGCGCCCTCGTCGGCCGCGCCGGGCAACTCGTCCGGGTCCAGGAGGCGCTGCTGGCCCCAGCGGCCCTCGAGCCAGGCGTGGAACGCGGTGCCGCGCCGCAGGTAGGGGGCGGGTGGACGCGGCATCGGACGGCGGATCTGCCGGGCCAGCGCGGCCGGGTCGCGGGCCAGCGAGACC
>JBOHBY010000237.1:0-4363 GCA_050698635.1 Spirillospora sp. | reverse complement strand
ATCACGCCGACGCCATGGTGTCGGTCGCCCCTGGCATCGCGAGGCCGGGTCGGCCGATCCTGCCGAAGCCCGGACCGTGGCTTCGGCAGTGTTCGCCGGTGGCCGCCGCGAAGGTGCGGGAAGCCCGGGATCAGTGGGTGTGGTGGGGAACGGTGGGGCCCTCGCTGGCCTGGATGAGGACGAAGCCCTGGCCCTGGTAGGCGAGCTGCATGGCCTCGCCGCTGCCGCGTCCGATGAGGGCGCCCGCCTTGAAGGTGCGGTTCACGCCGACCTGGAGGCTGGTGCTCCACGCCACGGCGGACTGGCCGTCGGCGAAGGTGGCGGCGCGGCCGCAGTCGAGCATCACGGGGGTGCCGTGGGTGGTGAGGGCGACCCAGCCGGTCCCGGTGAGGGTCGTGTTGAACAGGCCGCCCGCCGCGATCCCGGCGCCCTGGACGCGCTGGATGTCCCACTGGAGGTGCGAGTCGAAGCCGAGGATGTTCTTGCCGTTGACGGTCAGCCCCTCGTTCTCCAGGTAGAACAGGTGGATGTCGTCGGCGTCGTTGGCGCAGAACAGCAGGCCCTGCCCCTTGACGCGCATGAGGGGCACGCCCTCGCCGGTGAGGGCCTTCTTCATGAACTTGCCGATGCCGCCGGAGCCCTCGTAGTCGAACTCCATCTGGCCCTGGAAGGCGACCATGGAGCCCTGGCGGGCGAGGACGTCCCCGTTGAGGTGGACCCGGAGCATCTTGGAGTTCTGGAGCGCGAAGTGGCCGGGAAGCTGCTGTCCCTCGATGTTCCCGAAGAATTGGCTGCGCATGGTCGGGTGGTACCTCTCGTGCGGATTACTGGAGAACCGCCAGCATAACGAGGGGATGAGGTCAACGTTCCCGGTTATGGGGTGTCGTCCAGTCGACGAGGGGTCCCCTGGGCACGATGCCGGTCGGGTTGATGTTGCGGTGCGTCACGTAGTAGTGCCGCTTGATGTGGTCGAAGTCGGTGGTGTCGCCGAACGCCGGGACCGAGTACAGGTCGCGTGAGTAGGCCCACAGGTTCGGGTAGTCGACGAGCCGGCGCAGGTTGCACTTGAAGTGCGAGTAGTAGACGGCGTCGAAGCGGGCGAGCGTGGTGTAGAGGCGGACGTCGGCCTCGGTGATGTGGTCGCCGAGCAGGTAGCGCCGGGTGGACAGGCGCTCTTCGAGGGCGTCGAGGGTGGTGAAGAGGGCGTCGACGGCTTCGTCGTAGCCGGCCTGCGCGGTGGCGAGACCGGCCTTGTAGACGCCGTTGTTGACGGTCGTGTAGACGGTGCCGTTCAGCTCGTCGATCTCCGGGCGGAGCGCCTCCGGGTACAGGTCGGGGGCGTCGGGGCGGTGGTAGGCCGTGAACTCCGTCTCCAGCATCGTGGTGATGTTGGGGAAGTCGTTGGTGACCAGGCGTTTCGTCTCGGTGTCCCAGATGCACGGGACGGTGTAGCGGCCCTCGAAGGACGGGTCGGTGTGCAGGTAGAGCTCGGAGAGGAACTCCGCGCCGGTGACGGGGTCGCGGCCGGGGATACGCCAGCCGCGCTCGTCCCGGATCGGGTCGACGACGGCGAGGCCGATCACGTCCTCCAGGCCCAGCAGCCGCCGGACGATCATGCTGCGCTGCGCCCACGGGCACGCGTACGACACGAACAGGCGGTAACGGCCGGGTTCGGCCAGCAGACCGCTGGAGCCGTCGGCCGTGATCCGCTCCGTGAACCGGTTCGCCTGCCGGACGAACCGGCCGCCCTGGGTCTCCCGTGTGGTCATCCCCGTGCTCCTCCCATTCGGTGCTAGTTCAGCCTCGCATCCGGCCGCGGATCATCGGCAGGTCCAGCTGTGTGCGGATGCCGGGCGGGGCGGCGCAGACGACCGGGACGGAGTTGAGCACGTGCGCGGCCGCGGCGGCGATCGGGTCGGACACCCAGTTCTCCCCGGCCGCGAGCGTGAGCGACGGGCGTCCGTCCACGCGCAGCGAGTATCCGGGGCCGCCCCACTCCTCGGGCATCGCGGCGGCGTTCGCCTTGTGCACGATCTCGACGGTGATCACGGGACGGCCGGCGGACAGGCCGCTGAACGTCCAGCGGGCCGCGGCGACCGTGCCGCGCGGGACCGGCCCGGCGGCGGTGGCGAGGTCGGTGCGGGCGAGGCGGTGGTCGACGTCCATGTCGATCTCGTCCAGGTCGACGCCGAGCCCGGCCGCGACCAGGTGCAGGCTCTCGGTGAACAGCGCCCGCATCATGGTGCGGCTCGGCCGCAGCGCCCGCAGGTAGGCGTCCTCGTCCTTCCCGAACCCGACCGTGTGGTGGACCATCTGCCAGGACGGGTGCCGGGCGAAGTCGGAGCACTCGCGGGCGTAGACGTGGGTGATCCCCCGCGACAGCCGCGACAGCACGAGCGGCAGGACGTCCGCCATGAACCCGCTGCTGACGCCGCTGCCGTGCACGGACGCGCCGCCGCGCTTGCACGCCTGCTCCAGCTCGTCGACGAACCGCGGGCCGTGCGCGTGCGGGTAGACGTAGCCGTTGGTGGAGATCAGGTTCTTGCCGGACGCCAGCAGCGCGCAGACCAGGTCGAGCTCGGCGTACCGGTCGAGCGCCGGGGTCGGGGCGTAGACGACGCAGTCGGCGTCGAGGGCGAGGATGTCGTTCAGCTCGCGGGTGGCGGTGACGCCGGTGGGGGCGCGTCCGGCGAGCGTCCCGGCGTCGACGCCCGCCTTGGCCGGGGTGTGCACCCAGGCGCCGGCGAGCTCCATGTCCGGCCGGTCGAGCACGCCCCTGATCACGCAGCGTCCCAGCGTGCCCGTCGCCCACTGCACGACCCGGATCGGGCGAGGCCGCGGGGCGAACGCGTCGGCGGGGCTCATCGGGACGGGGACCTCCGTTGCTCCTCGCGAGGAGACTACGCCCGGCAATGGGCGAAAAGCGGTGTTCCGCGCAACTTTCCTACCCATCCCCATCGTACGCCGGAGCGAAGTGACGTCCACCCACCGGAACGCCGGGGGTGCGCCCGAGCGCGATTCGGTTTAGTGGTACCACTGGGTGAGGCCGGGCACGGCCGGTGGACGTGAGGAGACTGAGATGTCGGAACTGCGCTACGACGGCCGGGTCGCGGTCGTGACCGGGGCGGGCCACGGCCTCGGCCGGCGGCACGCGCTGGAACTCGCCGCGCGCGGCGCCAGGGTCGTCGTCAACGACCTCGGCGGCGACCGGTCAGGGACCGGGTCGTCCGCGGGCCCCGCGCAGCAGGTCGCGGACGAGATCACCAAGGCCGGCGGCGAGGCCGTCGCCGACCCGGGCAACGTCGCGACCTCAGAGGGCGCGCTGTCGATCGTGCAGAGCGCGCTGGACGCCTTCGGCAAGATCGACATCCTGGTCAACAACGCGGGCATCCTGCGCGACAGGTCGTTCAAGAACATGACCCCGGACGAGTGGGACGCGGTCATCGCCGTCCACCTGCGCGGCTCGTTCCTCGTCACCAGCGCCGCCTGGCCGCACCTGCGCGAGAACGGCTACGGGCGGATCGTCAACACCTCGTCCCCGGCGGGCCTGTACGGCAACTTCGGCCAGGCCAACTACGCCACCGCGAAGATGGGCCTCGTCGGCTTCACCAAGACCCTCGCCCACGAGGGCGCCAAGTACGGCGTCAGGGCCAACGCCATCGCGCCCGTCGCCTGGACCCGCATGACCGACGACCTCCTCCCCGCCGACTTCGCCGACCGCTTCGGCGTCGAACAGGTCACGCCGCTCGTCGCCTACCTCGTCCACGAGTCCAACGAGGACTCCGGCGAGGTCTACACCGTCGGCGGCGGACGCGTAGCAAAGATCTTCGTCACCGAAGGCCCCGGCTACACCCAGGCCGAGACCCTGTCCGTGGAGGACATCCGCGACAACTGGACGACCATCAACGCCGACGACCCGATGACCGTCCACAAGAACGCCTTGGACCAGATGAAGCCGCTGATGCAGCCATAACCCCCAGAGGGGCGGCCCTCTGGGAGCTACTGCGCCAAGGCTACTGAGAGGGCCTCTACGTAGCGGAGGGCCGCTAGGCGGGCTATGGCCGGGTGGGCGCCCAGGGGGGCCGAGTAGGCGCAGCCGACCGCGGCGGCGGCCGAGGGGACGCGGTCGGTGTCCGTTTCTGGGCCGACGACGTGTGGCGCGAGGGCGATGGACGTGGCGCCGGCGGCGCGGAGCTGGTCGGCGGCGGCCTTGATGGACGCCTCGTCGTTCAGCGAGGCGGTGAAGACGGGCGCCGCGAGGCGGGAGGCGAGCAGGACGCCGGTGACCTCGGCCTGGCGGACGGCGGTGGCGTCGCCTGGCGTGCCGATGATGACGCCGGACGCGGCGGTCACCATCGTCATC
>JBOHBY010000236.1:0-1753 GCA_050698635.1 Spirillospora sp. | reverse complement strand
CCGCCGATGTCGCCCGTCCCGCCCGTCCCCGGGCCGCCGCCCGCGCCGATGCCGTCCAGCGAGACCGCACGCGGCGTCCTGTGGGCCTTCGTCCCGTTCATCACCCTTGGATATGGAACGCCGGTCTCGTTCCTCTACGCGGCCGTCAGGCGCGGCTCGTGGGGCCTCGGCGCGACGGCGGCCGGGTACGGCGCCGGGACGGCGGCCACGCTCATGCTGGCGCAGACCGGCAACCCGTTCTTCATCGTCTTCGGGATCTTCATGGCGATCATGCTGTGGATCGCGGGCACCGCGCACGCGTTCGCCGTGCGGACGTCGGTGTTCCCCCGCGAGGTGCCGCGCAGCCGGCTCAACCAGCACGCCATCGAGGTCGCCAAGTACCGCCGGACGCTGCGCGAGGACGCCCGCGCGATCGCCGCCGAAGACCCGGCGCTCGCCCGCGAGCTGCGGATCGGCCGTCCCGACGTGCCCCGCACCTACGACGACGGCGGGCTCGTGGACGTCAACCACGCGCCGCCGGAGATCCTCGCCGCGCTGCCCGGCATGACGGCGGAGATGGTGGAGCGGGTCGTCCGGCGCCGCGAGGAGCACGGCGGGTTCGTGTCGGCGGAGGAGATGGCGGTGGACGCCGACATCCCGCCGGACGCCCTCCCCGAGATGGCCGACTTCACCATCTTCCTGAAGTGACCCGCCGTCCGACCAGGAGGATTCAGAGGGCGACCTTGAGGACGCCGGTGAGCGCGAGCTGCGCGAGCGACAGCGGCACCAGCCACGCCCAGGCGAGCTTCTGCAACTGGTCCTCGCGCATGCGCGGGTAGCTGACCCGGAACCAGATCACGCAGAACGCCAGCACGCCGACCTTGAGCAGCGTCCAGAGCCAGCCGAGCTCGGTGTTCAGGAACGGGCCCTTCCAGCCGCCGAGGAACAGCACGGTCGTCAGCGCGCACAGCACCACGATCCCGGCGTACTCGGCCAGCAGGAACAGCGCGAACCGCAGCCCGCCGTACTCCGTGTACGGGCCGAAGATGATCTCGGAGTCGGCGACCGGCATGTCGAACGGCGGACGGCGCAGCTCGGCGAGCCCGGCGACGAAGAACACCACGGCCGCGACCGCCTGCCACGGCAGCCAGTACCAGCGCCACTCGTCCACGACGCCCTGGAGCGACAGCGTCCCCGCCGCCATCGCGACCGACGACGCCGCGAACACCATAGGCAGCTCGTAGGACATCAGCTGCGCCGCGACCCGCATCCCGCCGAGCAGCGAGTACTTGTTCGCGCTCGCCCAGCCCGCCATGATCGCGCCGATCACGCCGACGCCCATGACGGCGAGCGCGAAGAAGATCCCCGGCCCGAGGTCGAGCGCGACCTGCCCGCCGGGCCCGACCGGGATCACGAGCAGGACCAGCAGGTACGGGACGAGCGCCACGCCAGGGGCCAGCTTGAACACCCACCGGTCGGCGTCGCGCGGGACCACGTCCTCCTTCTGCGCGAACTTCACGCCGTCGGCGACGAGCTGCGCCCAGCCATGGAAGGCGCCCGCGTACATGGGTCCGAGACGGCCCTGCATGTGGGCCATCACCTTGTGCTCGGCCTGCCCGATGAGCAGCGGCAGCAGCGCGAACGCGGAGGCGACCAGCGCCAGCTTGACGACGACCTCAAGCATCGGGCCCCTCCCCCTCCGAGTCCCCGGAAGGTTCGCTGCGGCGTCGTCCCGCCCGCTCCGCCGCCGCACCCCAGGCGCCCTCGTCGGGCA
>JBOHBY010000235.1:0-2558 GCA_050698635.1 Spirillospora sp. | reverse complement strand
GTCGTCCCCCAGAAGGGCAGGGCCCGATGACAGAAGCAGATGGCGGTGGGCGCGGCGCGATCGAGATCTCCGGGTTGCGGAAGGCGTTCGGGGCGAACGAGGTGCTGCGCGGGATCGACTTCCGGGTCGAGGCGGGCGAGGTCGTCTGCGTGATCGGGCCGTCCGGGTCGGGCAAGTCGACGCTGCTGCGCTGCGTCAACCTGCTGGAGGAGCCGACGTCCGGGACGGTCGAGGTCGTCGGAGCGACCGTCACCGACCGGGACGTGGACATCGACGCCGTCCGGCGCCGGATCGGGATGGTGTTCCAGTCGTTCAACCTGTTCCCGCATCTGACGGCCCTCGGCAACGTCATGATCGCGCAGCGGAAGGTGCTCAGGCGCGACAAGGCGGAGGCGGAGCGGATCGCGCGGGAGAACCTGGAGCGCGTCGGGCTCGCCGACAAGGTCGGCTCCTATCCGGCGCAGCTGTCGGGCGGGCAGCAGCAGCGTGTCGCGATCGCGCGGGCGCTGGCGATGGGGCCCGAGGTGATGCTGTTCGACGAGCCGACGTCCGCGCTCGACCCTGAGCTGGTCGGTGACGTCCTCGGCGTCATGCGGACGCTGGCCGAGCAGGGGATGACCATGCTGGTCGTCACCCACGAGATGAGTTTCGCGCGCGAGGTCGCCGACCGGGTGGTGTTCCTGGACGGCGGCGTCGTCGTCGAGGAGGGCCCGCCCGCGCGGGTGATCGACGACCCGTCCCACGAGCGGACGCGGGCGTTCCTGTCCCGCGTCCTCGATCCGGCGGCGGCACGGGTCGGAGAGGGGGAATAAGTCGGATATCTTCCGGTCAGCGGGAACGTTCTGACGGGACGGGCACGCGTAACGTCGCGGTAACAGCGGCGGGGCATACTGCGAAGAGGCACGCGTACCGAGGGAGAGGTTTTGGACCGTCAGCAGGAGTTCGTGCTGCGCACGCTGGAGGAGCGCGACATCCGCTTCATCCGGCTGTGGTTCACCGACGTGCTCGGGTTCCTGAAGTCGGTGGCCGTCGCCCCGGCGGAACTGGAGGGCGCGTTCGGCGAGGGCATCGGCTTCGACGGCTCGGCGATCGAGGGCTTCGCCCGGGTGCACGAGGCCGACATGATCGCCAAGCCGGACCCGTCCACGTTCCAGGTGCTGCCCTGGCGGTCGGAGTCGCCGGGCGTCGGCCGGATGTTCTGCGACATCCTCATGCCGGACGGCACGCCGAGCTTCGCCGACCCCCGCTACGTCCTGAAGCGGGCCCTGGCCCGCGCCGCCGACCTCGGGTTCACCTTCTACACCCACCCCGAGATCGAGTTCTTCCTGTTCAGCGACAAGCCGGAGGACGGCCGCGAGCCCGAGCCGGCCGACGCGGGCGGCTACTTCGACCACACCCCGCACAGCGCCGCGCACGACTTCCGCCGCAACGCGATCACGATGCTGGAGGCGATGGGGATCTCGGTGGAGTACAGCCACCACGAGGGCGCCCCCGGCCAGCAGGAGATCGACCTGCGGTACGCCGACGCGCTCACCACCGCCGACAACATCATGACGTTCCGGCTGGTGATGAAGGAGGTCGCGCTGGAGCAGGGGGTGCACGCGTCCTTCATGCCGAAGCCGTTCACCGAGCATCCCGGCTCGGGCATGCACACGCACATGTCGCTGTTCGAAGGCGACCGCAACGCGTTCTACGAGCCCGGCGCGGAGTACAAGCTGTCCAAGGTCGGACGGGCGTTCATCGCCGGGCTGCTGCGCCACACCGCGGAGATCACGGCGGTGTGCAACCAGTTCGTCAACTCCTACAAGCGGCTGTGGGGGAACGTCGGGTCCGCCGCGGGGGCCGGGGGAGAGGCGCCGTCCTACATCTGCTGGGGGCACAACAACCGGTCGGCACTCGTCCGCGTCCCGATGTACAAGCCGCACAAGGGGCACTCGACGCGTATCGAGTTCCGGTCGCTGGACACGGCCGCGAACCCGTATCTGGCGTTCGCGGCGATTCTCGGCGCCGGGTTGAAGGGCATCGAGGAGGGCTACGAACTGCCGCAGGGCGCCGAGGACGACGTGTGGGCGCTCACCGTCGCCGAGCGGCGCGCCCTCGGCATCGAGCCGCTCCCGCAGGACCTGGACGAGGCGATCCACGCGATGGAGCGCAGCGAGCTGATGGCCGACATCCTGGGCGAGCACGTGTTCGACTTCTTCCTGCGGAACAAACGGCAGGAATGGGAGGACTACCGGCGCCAGGTGACCGAGTTCGAGCGGAAGCGGCTCCTGGCCGTCCTGTGACACCGGGCCCCGGTTTACGGTGGAGTCCGTGACCGAGTCCCGTACTCCTGAGCGCCGCTCGTCCCTCGCGGGGCGGCTGGCGCGGCTCGGCTTCACCGACGCGGCCCGTGCCGAGCGGCTCCTGCTGGACGCCGAGCGGGACTGCGGCGCCGTCCCCGACGATCTTCTCGACGCGCTCGGCGGCAGCGCCGACCCCGATCTCGCCCTGGACGGGCTGCTCCGGCTGCTGTCGGCCGCCGACGCGAAGGGCGCCGGCGGGGAGCTGCGCGAGGC